>JACCWD010000173.1 GCA_013697825.1 Rubrobacter sp. | reverse complement strand
GACGCGGGGAAGGGAAAATGTGCGGCATCTTCGCTGGAACATGCGCGCGCTCCGCGCCGACCCACTCCACGACCACCGGGAGACGAGTACATGATCTTCGAGCAATCCGAACGGACGAAGAAACTCCACGAACAACTCCTCGCGTTCATGGACGAGCACGTCTATCCGAACGAAAGCGCCTTCCACGAGCAAATAGAGTCGGCGGACGACCGCTGGCAACTCCCCCCCATCCTCGAAGAATTGAAAGCGAAGGCGAAATCCGAAGGACTTTGGAACCTCTTCCTTCCGGAGAGCGAGTTCGGGGCGGGACTCTCGAATTTGGAGTACGCGCCACTTTGCGAGATCATGGGCCGAAGCCCGCACTTCGCGCCGGAGATTTTCAATTGCTCCGCGCCGGACACCGGGAACATGGAGGTGCTTGCGAGGTACGGCACCCCCGAGCAACAAGAACGGTGGCTCACCCCGCTCCTCGAAGGGGAGATACGCTCGGCGTTTTGCATGACCGAGCCGGACGTCGCCTCCTCCGACGCGACGAACATCGAGTCGAGCATAGTCCGCGACGGCGACGAGTACGTCGTGAACGGTCGGAAATGGTGGTCAACGGGTGCCGGGACTCCGCGGTGCGAGATCACCATTTTCATGGGGAAGACGGACTTCGAGGCGCCGCGCCACGAACAGCAATCCATGATCCTCGTCCCGATGGATACGCCGGGCGTGAAAGTCGAAAGAACCCTCTCGGTGTACGGATACGACGAGGCTCCGCACGGGCACGCGGAGATCACATTCGACGACGCGCGCGTTCCGGCGTCGAATATTTTGTGGGACGAAGGAAAGGGCTTCGCCATCGCGCAGGGAAGGCTCGGGCCGGGACGGATACACCATTGCATGCGCCTCATCGGGATGGCGGAGCGTTCGTTGGAGCTTATGTGCGAGCGGACGAAAGAGAGGGTCGCGTTCGGGAAGCCGATCGCCGAGCAAGGCGTGGTTCGGGAGTGGATCGCCGACTCTCGCATCGAAATAGATCAAGCCCGGCTCCTCACTTTGAACGCCGCATACATGATGGACACCGTCGGAAACAAAGAGGCGCGGAGTGAGATCGCGCAAATAAAAGTCGCCGCGCCGAACATGGCTCTCCGGGTTATGGACCGGGCCATACAAGCCCACGGCGGGGGCGGGGTCTCGGGCGACTTCCCGCTCGCGCTCATGTGGTCGGAGGCGCGCATCCTCCGCCTCGCCGACGGCCCCGACGAGGTGCATCGGGCGTCGATCGCGAAGATGGAGTTGAAAAAGGCATCAGGCATCAGGCATCAGGCGTCAGCAAAAACGACTTGATGCGAAAGTCCGCCTCAAACAAGGAGCGACATCGAAAGCCTCTCTCACCCATGCTCGGTGGCGAAGTCGAAACCTGAAAAGAAAGGAAGGTGGAACCGAGAAAACTAGAAAGCAAGCACGGGGCGGCAAAAAGGGGAAAGCAAAAGCTGAAACCTGATGCCTGACGCCTGAAACCTTAAACCTTAAAAGGAAAGGATGCGTATGGCGACACAAGTGAACACAGTAACGGGTTCAGTTTCTTCGGACGACATTGGCAAAACGCTCGTCCACGAGCATTTCCAGTTCGGCTATCCTGGCTATCAAGGTGACTCGACGCTCGGGCCGTATGACGCGGAGGCGAACATAAAGGTCGGCCTCGATGTCGCCGAGAAGGTGAAGGCTCACGGGGTCAAAACCGTCATTGACGCGACCCCGAACGAATGCGGAAGGGACGTGGAGGTTCTTCGGGAGATCTCCGAGCGCGGCGGGATAAACATCGTTTGCTCGACGGGATATTACTACGAGGGCGAGGGCGCTCCGGCGTACTTCGGGTTCCGAACCGCGCTCGGCACCGGCGAGGCCGATGTCCTCGAAATGATGCTCACCGAGATAAACGAGGGAATAAACGGAACCGGGGCGAAGGCCGGGGTCATAAAGCTCGCCACGAGCAAAGACGTGATGACGGACTACGAGGCGATGCTCTTACGGTGCGGCGCGCAGGCGCAAGCGCAAACCGGAGTCCCGATCATCACGCATACGCAGGAAGGGACGATGGGGCCGGAGCAGGCGGCGTATCTCATCGAACACGGGGCCGACCCGAAGCGGGTCATGATCGGCCACATGGACGGGAACTCGGACATCGCATACCACCTCGAAACCCTCTCCCACGGCGTCCGGGTCGCCTTCGACCGCTTCGGCATTCAAGGCATCGTCGGCGCCCCGCCCGACGAACACCGCGTCGGAACCCTTCTCGGCCTCATCGGACTCGGACACACCGACCGCCTCCACATGTCGCACGACAAGGTGAACGTGTGGCTCGGGCGCGAGCTCGTCTTCCCGGACGCGGTGGCGGAGCTCCTCAAAAACTGGCACACCACCCACGTCTTCGACAACATCGTCCCGCAACTGAAAAAGGGCGACGCCACCGACGAACAGATCGAGCAAATCTTCGTCGAAAACCCAAAGAACCTCTTCGACGCTTGATAGCCGTCAGCTAAAAAAACTGGCGGTCGAAGCGCCAACCGGGCGAAGCGCGTGCGCGGCTTTCGGGAAGGTCTTCCCGAAAGCCGCTTTGAACACAAGCCCCAAGCACCGTACACACTACGATGCATTCTGTTTATTCTCGCTTGATTTTCATCATGTATGTGTAAAATGCACTTAGCATGATATGCAGGCGATTTTACGGAGGCTTCGAGACGATGTTCGAGGCGATGACAAAACCGAACGGAGTTCCCCGGATGCCCGCGGAGAGTTTGGGGGTCTTCGGTATCTCTGACTACGACGGCCCGGAGACGATCCGCTCAAGGAAGTACGCCACGGGTACGCACGTGCTTTTGCGGGAGGTCGAAGTCGAGACCGGAGAGACTCCCAAAGAGGTGGTGTGGGAGAGCGGCAAGGCCCGGCTGTATCGTTACGGGAAGGATGGCGGGGGGAAGCATCCGGTGCCGATTCTTTTGACGTATGGTTTCGTCCTCAAGCCATATGTGCTCGACCTCGTCGCGGGAAACAGTCTCGTCGAGTACCTCGTGGAGGCGGGCTTCGACGTGTACATGCTCGACTTCGGGATCTCCGGCAACGAGGATCGGAGCTTGTCCATCGAGAACCTCGTCCTCGACTATATACACGGCGCGGTCGAGAAGGTCCTCGAAACTTCGGGGGCGGAGGAGGTCAGCCTCTTCGGGCAGTCGCAGGGCGGCACTTTGTGCGCCATGTACGCCGCGCTCTTCCCGGAAAGCCCGCTCAAGAACCTCGTCCTCCTCTCCGCGCCGACCGAGTTCGCGCCGAGGAACCCCGGCATGCTCGGACTTTGGACGCACATGAGCCGGAGCAGCGGGGCGTACTTCGATCCCGCGGTGGTTCCCCGGTTCATGGGAAATTTGCCGACTGACCTCGCGAGCAAAGTCATCACCGCGGCGGCCTCCGTGCAGGCTTTGGCCCTCGGCGCGGTCGCCCGTCCCTTCGGGCAGCGTTTCGGGATGTATGGCGCGGCATTGCGGGAACTGCGCGAACTCGCCGAGCGGGACGTCTCGATGCGCTCGTGGCTCGCGGTCAGCAAATGGGTGGACGACGCCGCGCCGTTCCCCGGTGAGATCTTCCGTCAGTGGGTCAAGGAGTTTTATCAGGGAGACAAGCTCGTCAAAGGCGAGGTCTCCCTCCGCGGAAGAACGGTGGATCTCACGAACATCGAGTGTTCCGTACTTAACGTCTCGGGCAAATGGGACTACGTCGTCCCGGCCGCGCAGACGAAAGCCACGACCGACCTCGCGAAGAGCGAAGACAAACACTCCGTCTCGCTCGACGCCGGGCATGTCGGCATGATCGCCGGCCCCGGCGCGAACGCCGTATGGAGCCGTCTCCGGGCCTGGCTCGAGCCTCGTTCGGTGGTCGGATCATAGCCGCCGTGGAAAAATCCAAAACCAACCCCGTCGCTCCCACTTCTCGCTGGATGGCGGCGGCGAGAGCCAAAGAAACCGAGCGCGAAGACCGCCTCTTCCACGACCCGCTCGCCGCCGACCTCGCCGGGGAAGATGGCTTCGACTGGCTCGAGCGGATGGAACCCGCCGCGGGCGGGCCGGGCATGTACGCCGTCGTCCGCACCCGCTTCTTCGACGACTTCCTCATGGAAGCGTGCGAAAGTTTCGGCATCCGGCAAGTCGTCCTCGCGGCGGCCGGCCTCGACACGCGGGCATTCCGGTTAAAGTGGCCGTCGGGGGTTCGGCTCTTCGAGATGGACCTCCCCGAAGTCCTCGACCATAAAGAGGACGTCGTCGAAAACGCCGGGGCGGCTCCGATATGCGAGCGGAGCATGGTTCGCGCGGATCTCGCGCAAGAAACCTGGCCGAAAGACCTCCTCGGATCCGGCTACGATCCCGACGAGCCGTCCGTATGGCTCATCGAGGGTCTTCTTTTCTATTTGCCACGCGACGCCGTGCATAACCTTTTGGACGACATCGGCGAGCTTGCGGCGCCCGGCAGCCGACTCGGCCTCGATCTCATGAATTGGAACCTCCTTTTCTCCCCGGTGGCGTGGCCGCAACTCGCCGCCCTCGCCCGGCGCGGCGCGCAGGGACGCTTCGGTACAAACGCCCCGGAGGCGTTTTTAGCCCGCCACGGATGGGAGGCGGACGCCACGCAGCCCGGCGAAGAAGGCGCGAACTTCGGGCGGCTCCCGAACCGCCCGGCCCATCGCGGCCTTCCGGGCATCCCTCGGAGTTTCCTCGTCACAGCCGAGCGTTTGTAAGCCGGGTTTCAGGAAAAATCTCCCGGTCGAGCCGCCCCCGCCGATGGAGACTTCGACGGGCGTGGTGGATCGACACTCACGAAACTCGCTTTGAGTGGGTGGGGACGGGCGGGTGGTCGAGCCGCCCGTTTCCCTCCCGAGGACCCTCGCCGGACTCGAAAGGGGCGACGGGATCGGCGCGGACGTCGCACCGTGCCTTCCCCAACTCCCCCGCTTCCCCCGCGCCGCCGAATCATCCGGGCGGAGAGGCCGGAGTACCGGGGGGAAGTCGAGAGTCCGCCGACTCCCAAAACGAACGTCGTAGGGGCGGGTTTGAAACCCGCCCGCCTCAAACCCGCCCGCCTCGAACTCGTCCTTTCGCGCCCCCCGACTCCCGGTATTTACGATCCCGTTCACCGAAGTTCGCGGAAGAACGTCCGTATATCTTCGGCGAGGAGTACCGGCTCTTCCATCGCCGCGAAATGGCCGCCTCGGGGCATCTCGGTCCATCGCTTCACATTGAAGACGCGCTCCCCGAACTCTCGCGGAGCGGGGACGATGTCCTTCGGGAAGATGGCGACTCCGGTGGGGACTTCGCTTTTCCCACCGCTCGACTCTCCCCATTCATCGCCGCCCGAGCCATCGCCGCCCCATTCGCCCGATTCTCCCCAATCCCCCGAATCACCGGGTTCGTAGTACATTCGGAACGACGAGCCGATGGTTTCGGTCACCCAATATATGGTGATGTTCGTGAGGAGTTCGTCTTTCGTATAGCTTTTTTCGATGTCCCCGTCGCAGTCGCTCCATGCGCGGAACTTCTCGACCACCCACGACGCGAGGCCCGCCGGAGAGTCGTTGAGGGCATATGCCGGAGTCTGCGGTTTGCTCGACTGGAGCATCGCGTACGCCCCCTCGGACACGCTCCACGCATACCCCCGGTCGAGATACTCCTTCTCGACCTCCGAGAGTTCATCCGGCGAGACGGTGAAAAGGTGCGTGTACGGGACGTCGGTGAGGTGGATGCCGAGCACCGACTCGGGATGGATTTTGGCGAGTTCCTCCGTCACGCCGCTCCCGACATCCCCACCGTGCGCCGCGAACCTCTCGTATACGAGTGCGTCCGTCATCAATTTCGCGAAGATGTCGGCGACTTTGCCATCGTTGACTCCCCGCTCCTTCGGTCGGTCGGAGAAGCCGTATCCCGGTATGGAAGGCACGACCACGTCGAACGAGTCCGCCGGAGCGCCGCCGAAACGCTCCGGGTCGGTGAGCATCGGAATGAGCTTGTGGAACCGATAAAACGAGTCCGGCCACCCGTGGGTGAGGAGGATCGGGGTCGGATTTTCTCCCTTCCCCCGCTCGTGGATGAAGTGGACGCCGAGTCCGTCAATGTCCGCCTTGAAATGCGCGAACTCGTTGAGCTTCGCCTCCTCCTTCCGCCAGTCGAAGCCGTCGCGCCAATATTCGACGAGTCCCCTCACATATCCGAGGTTCGTTCCATAGTCCCATCCCGCACCCTCGACCTCGTCCGTCCATCGGGTGCGGGCGAGACGCTCCCGAAGGTCTTCGAGCGTTTCCTCAGGCACATTTATCTCGAACGGCTCGACTTTCACGATTTCCTCCCTCTCTCGGATGAACTCCCGACTTCGTACGCTTTCACAACCGCCTCGGAGCCTCCATCCTCTCCCACACTGCGTTCCACGCCGCATCCCGCTCCACCGCGACCGCCGCCTCGAAGAGCCGCCTCGCCACCCGCGCCCGAAGCGACGGTCCGCGCCCCTCCACCGTCCGGGCGATCCGCGCCTCCTCCGCCTCCGCGAATATACGCCCCATCCTCTCCCGAACCATCTCCTCCTCGAAGCCACGCATCCCGAAAACCTCCCTCTCTTCCGCCTTTTTCCGACCTCGATGTGATGGTACGAGCGAAAGAGGTCATAATCAGTCCGGTTTAAATAGAGTTCCAAAAAATACTTCCAAAAAACCTTCCGGGAGGCGGTATGTACGGGGGTCGTCCGACGACGAGGCTTCTTTCGATGCTCGAATTATTGCAATCGCGGGGGAGGATCCCCGCCGCCGAACTCGCCCGCCGCCTCGAAGTCGGGGAGCGGACGATCCGGCGTTATGCGGTCATGCTTCAAGAAATGGGAGTCCCGGTCGAGGGGAAGCGAGGCCGGCACGGAGCATACATCCTCCGACCCGGATATCGCCTCCCGCCGATGATGTTCACTGAGGACGAAGCCCTCGGACTCGCCCTCTCGCTCCTCGCGGCGAAGAGGCTCGGGCTCGCCGGGGCGGCTCCGGCGGTCGAGGGCGCGCTCGCGAAACTGGAGCGAGTCATGCCCGAAACGCTCGGGGACCGGGTACGGACTTTGCAGGAAACCATCTCCCTCGCCATCGCGAGTCCCGAGACGCAAACGAGGAGCGAATCCCTCCTCACCCTCGCCGCCGCCGTCGGGGAAAAGAACCGCATTCATATGAAATACCGGACGAGCGCACGGGAGACCGAGCGCGATGTCGATCCATACGGTGTGATGAACCGCGAAGGTTTATGGTACTTCGTCGGCCATTGTCATCTTCGGGATGGGCTTCGTCTATTTCGTGTGGATCGCATCATCGAAGCCGAGGCGAGCGGGGAGAAGTTCATCCGCCCGCCGAACCTCTCGTCGCAAAGAGCGCTCCTCGACGCCGTCGCCGCGACCACCGATGAAGAATGGTCGGTGGAAGTGTTTTTGGAAGCGGAAGAGAAAGACATCCGGCGGCGGCTTCCGAAGGTCGGGATTTCGCTGGAAGCGGTCGAAGGCGGGACGATGCTCCGGTGTTCGACATGGGATCTCGCGTGGATCTCCCACGTCCTCGCGGGCCTCGACTGTGATTTCATCATCCGCCACCCGCCGGAGCTCCGCGAAGAACTCCTCCGCCACTCAGAAAAAATAGCCGAGATGGCGAGCAGGACGGAACGATAATATCCGCGGCGCATGGCTACGATAATCGGCTACGTCGTCTCTGATCCGGTGTCTTCACCGGGAATTTGAACGACGCAGAATCGGTTGCCGTCGGGGTCTTCGAGTACGATGAAATCTTCGTCCGGGTGGTATTTTCGCGGGTACCGGGTCGCCCCGATCCCGATGAGCCTCTCCACCTCGCCCGCTTGATCTGCCGCATAGAGATCGAGGTGTACCCGGCTTGTTTCCCCGAGCTGTTCGAGTGGCTCCGGAACCCGGTCGAGAGACAAATTCGAGCCTCTCCCCTCAGGGTCGCGGAGGATCACCCACCCATCCTCCGCAGGTTCCCGGTAAACATATCCGAGAGCCTCGCTCCAAAACGCCACCATCTCGTCGAACTCGTAGCAACGAACGACGATCGAACCGATCTCCATGCGCCCTCCCCCATGTCCTCGAACTCCCGCAAAAAACAAAGGATACTCGAACGGAAACCCGCCGTTCACCTCGATGGTTTTGGCGGCGGAGAGCCAAGCGGCCCACGCAAAGCGGCCCGCGATATAATTCCCCGCCGTGGGAAACGAACTTCCGGGAGGAGACGATGGACGGGAAAACACGCTCGCTCAACGAGGATACGCGAGAACTTTGGGACGCGAAAGCGTCCTTTTGGGACGAGAACATGGGTGATGGAAACCTCTTCCAAAACACCCTTATAGCCCCCGCCACCGAACGCCTCCTCGGCGTGGAACCCGGAAAACGGGTACTCGAGATCGCATGCGGAAACGGCGTGATGAGCCGCCGCCTCGCCGCCCTCGGCACGAACGTCGTCGCCACGGATTTCAGTGAAGCCTTTCTTGAACGGGCGAAGGCGAGGGGAACGGAGAACATCGAATATCGGCTCGTGGACGCGACGAGCGAGGCGGAGCTTCTCGCGCTCGGCGAAGGACGTTTCGACGCCGCGGTTTGCAATATGGCGCTCATGAACATGGCGGACATCGAGCCTCTTCTCCGCTCCCTCGCGAGGCTCCTCGCGCCGAACGGACGCTTCGTCTTCTCCGTTCAGCATCCATGCTTCAACTCGAACGCGATGACGATGCTCGCCGAGATGGAAGACGAGGAAGGAGAACTCTCGACGAACTATTCCGTCAAACTTTCGGGATACCTCGATGTGACGCCCGGAAAGGGCGCGGGGATGCCCGGAGAGCCGAACCCCCACTATTATTTCCACCGCCCGCTCCACGAATTGTTCGGAGCGTGCTTCGATGCGGGCTTCGTCATGGACGCCGTCGAGGAGCCGAGCCTCGGGGACGAGCCGGAAGACGGCGGCGCCCTCTCGTGGCGGAACCTCACGGGCATACCGCCCGTCCTCGTCGCCCGGATGCGACTCGTATAAGGAGACTTCATGCTTTACCGAAATTTCGCCACACAGGAAGAACTCGACGAACAATACAATCTTTACGCCACCGTCCCGGACGTGGGGGTATATGCGGACTTTTATCTCCGCGAGAGCGAGAGGCTCCGCTCCGAGCGAGTCCACGAAGCGAACGTACCCTTCGGCCCGACCCTCGACGAGTACGTGGACATATACCCCGTCCCGGAGTCGGAAGAACCGTCCCCCGTCCTCATATACATCCACGGCGGATACTGGCGGGCGCGCACGAGCGGCGAGTTCGGCTTCGTGGCGAGAGGCCCGGCCTCGAAAGGAGTCGCGACGATCTCGGTGAACTATTCGCTTTGCCCGAAGGTGAAACTCGCCGAGATAGTCCGCCAAGCACGCGCCGCCGTCGCGTGGACGCATAAAAACGCATCCTCCTTCGGCGGCGACCCGGAGAACATACACGTCGCCGGGCATTCCGCCGGAGGACACCTCGCGGCGACACTCCTCTCGACGGAGTGGGAGAAGGAGTACGGACTTCCGAAGGACATCATAAAGAGCGCGGCGTGCATAAGCGGCCTCTTCGACCTTTCGCCGTTCCCGTACACGTTCATGCAGCCGCAACTCCAATTCACGTGGGAGGAGGTGCGCTTGTATAGTCCTCTCTTCCACGTCCCGGAAAGAGGCGAATACGACCCGCCGCTCCTCCTCGCATACGGGGGCGAGGAGCCGGACGAGCTCGCCCGCCAGTCGCGAGACTATCTCGAAGCGTGGAAAGAGAATGGTCTCGCGGGCGACCTCCTCGTCCTTGAAGGGAAGAACCACTACGATGTGATAGACGGCTTCCTCGACGCGGAGAGCGAGCTTTGTTCGGCGATTTTAGCTCTTAGCCGTTAGCGTTTAGCCATCAGCGCAAATACGAGAATGCCGACCGGGATCTTCGACGAAGCGTCCACCGAGGCGCGGCTCTTTCACCGGAGGGGCCGCAGACCGGGGAACGCGATTCGCGCCTTCCGAAGAACCTCGTGGATTACCCGAGCCAAAACGCCCGAGCGAGCGCCTCGCGGGCGTCGGAGTAATAAAGAAGCGTCAGCCTCGTCGCCATGTCGTCGGTGAGGTCGTTCATTTGTTTTCGGGCGGAGACGGGAATGAGGAGGGTCTCCGCGCCTTTGTCGAGGGCGAGTTCGGCGATCTCCACCGCGTCGTAAACGGGGTCGAGGCCGCCACCGAGGTTCAAACCGCCCACGACGACCATGCCGCCTTTCAAGCTCTCCCCGATCATGGCCGAGCAAAGAGCGAGGAGGACGGGCAAGCCGAGGCCCGCGCCGCTCTTCGCCGCGTCGAAGGCCCGAAGCTGAACGGAGAACTCATAAGCGCGCGGGTCGCGGTCGCCGAGGAGTTTTTGCGCGTATAGATTTTGCTCGGCGTAGCGAACGCTTTCGCGGAAGGCCGGAGGCACGGGCTGATTCAAGATACGCACCCCGCTCCCCGGCCCCGCGTTCACGTCTACCCGGAAGAGGCCCGCATGCTCCTCCCCCGACGCGCCCGAGCTTATGCCCCATACTTGCCCCGGCGGAAGGGGGTCGCCGCCGATCTCCGCTCCTCCGCGAAGCTCCGGGGTGGCGATGAAATGCTCGATGTCGCCCCCGCCGACCGTGTACGAGAAGTGGGTGTTCCGGAACTCGGCGGCCCCGATCTTTTTTTGCTGCTCCTTGACCCTCCGGCGGCACTCGAGCGCGAGCCGCACCGCCCACTCGGCGTCCTCGTCCTCGACGGGCTTGAGCGCGTTCGGATAGAGGAGCTTCAAAAGTCCGCCCGCGGTTTTTTGAACCGCCGTCGTGTCGCGCCCCGAAAGCGCGGCTCCGAGGCGGACTCGACCGTGAAGGACGGAGGCTCGGCTCTCGGAGCGGAGCCGGCTCCAGCATTCGGAGAGGAAGTCGCTCACGAGCCCGAAGTGATCGGTGAAGAGCGCGGCCTCCATCTTCGGCACGTCCCAGCCGGGGAGGTATGCGTGGATGCGGTCCATGAGGGCGGTGTCGTCGCGCATCTCCGGCGGCATCGGCCCGAAGAGATGCCCGACGCGCTGCTGATGCTCCACGTCCACCGCGAAGTTCCCGACCATCACGATGCCGCCGTCGGCGCGTATGCTCTCCCTCCCGCGCGAGAACTCTCCACTCTCCATGTACCCCTTCATGATGTTCACGCCGTCTTTTTGATCGAAGGAGACCCCGGAGACTTCATCGAAGCACACCACATCGTACTGGCACACGAGGCCCCGCTGCCCACTCGCGTTGTTCACGAACATCTTGGCGACCGTCGCCTTCCCGCCGCTCACGAGGTGCGAGTACGGCGAAATTTGCTGGTAAAGGTGCGACTTCCCCGTTCCCCGAGGCCCGAGCTCCACGAGGTTATAGTTCCGCTCCACGAACGGAACCATCCGGAGAAGCATGAGATCCCGCGCCCTCTCCGACAAAGCCGAAGGCTCGAGGCCGATGCTCCTCAGCAAAAACGCCTTCCACTCCTCCGTCGTGAACGATTCCCGCCCCCGCGAGAGGTGTTCGAGGGCGGAGCGGGTGCTTAGCTGAATCGGGCGGAGGGAGGCGACGCCGAAGGGGGAGCCGTCCCCGTCGTGGGCGATGATCGGCTCGTATTCGAGTTTCACCTCGGCGTAAAAACCTCCCGTGAGCATCCGCTCGTTCTCAGAGACGAAGTCCGCGTTTATACGGACGTCGTTCAAGCGGAGGCTCGGGAGGGTCGCCATATACGAGTCCGTCTTCGGGTCGAGGCGGGCGGTGATGAGGTCTATGATCCTCACGGAGCCTTTCTCCCGCGCCCGCGCCTTATAAAGCTCCTCCTCCCCGGCCCGAACCGTCCTTTCGCGGAGTTGGCGTTCGACGATGGCGAGACCTTCGGCGATCTCCTCCTCGTCGGTGCTCGCGCAATACCGCCCGAGGAGGAACTCCCCCACGTACGTCGGCACCGGATACTGCCCCTTGAATCGGAGCGCGAGATCCTTCCTCACCACATACCCCTCGAACGCCTCGGCGGCGATGGCGTCAATGCGGTCGAGTTCCACGCCCTCCACTTTATCCCCCCACCACGGTCGCCCGCCGGGCAAGCACGCGACCGTCCGCGTCGAGCGCGACGACGACCGCGTCCTCTCCTTCACGCTCGTCGTTCTCGATGGGGATGGAGACGGCCCCGCCTTTCGGCTCTTTCTCCGCCGAAAGTGCCGTATCCGGGTCGGCGGCTTTCGAGCGGAGGGCGACGGAGACATCCTCCGCGCCGCCTTCGATGCGGACTTTGCATCTCAGCCCCACCCATTTCACGTCGGCGATGGAGGTTCGCTTCCCTTTCGTCTTCGAGGACACGGTGAGGACGGGGGCGACGCATTCTTGCGGGCTGAGGCCGCCGTGCTCGTATTCCTTCCCGGCCTCGTACGTCGCGATGCCAGGGGCGACAGCGACGCGGATCTCCGGGTCGAGCGACCACGGGACGGTTTGGCTTTCGACGGAAGAGCCGGGTTCGAAGCGGGCGCATCGGCCTTTTCTCGCAGCGGTGAGATGCTCGGGGAGGCCCGCTTTCGGGAGGCGTCGGGGAGCATGAGCCACCCGTGGTCGGTTATGACCTTCACCTCGTCCCACCCCGCCTCCAAAAGCGACTCGACAGCATGGAGTCGAGGTCGGCGGCGGTGAGCGGGGACATGGCGCGAAGATCGCCCGCCTCGCGGTCGAGCATCTCCGGCAACGCCCGCGCCAAAGAGTCCCTCGCGCCGCCGGGGATTTCGACCCCGAGGGAGTTCGAGAGGAAGGCGGCGGGACTCCAGTCTTTGCCGTTCGGGTGTCCGAAGACAATGCCCCGGTACTGAAGCTCCGCGAGGGGCCTGAGTTCCCTCGGGCATTCCTCCACGGCGCGGAGGTCGGAGCGGGCGACTCCCGGCAAACAAAGGATCGGGGCTCCGTCGCCCGCCTCGACCTCCGGCAAGGTTCCGGCGATGACGCACCGGAGCCATATGGCCGGCCCCATCATGCTTTCCGTGTCGTATACCCCGAGCGTGAGGATGGGGGCTTCCTTCCGGAGCGACGGGATGATGTTCTCCCAGTGTCGTCCTTTGTCCGGCCACAAAACGACCGTCGGGGCGACCACGTCCGAGCGGTTGTGGAGCGAAGCCCCCCGGAGGGCGCCGAGCAACGCGCCGCGGGCGGTCATCCCCGGCGAAACCGCCTTCCGCGAAGCCATGTTCCCCTCCTCCACGCGCTCATCTCCCGACGAAGATCCACACCGAAAAGTTTAGCAACCCGCGGGGCGGGAATCCCAGCCGCCCCCGCCCGCATGAGGCGAATGTCGTTGCGCTCCTCCGCGCCGTCGGGGTTTTGCCGCGCTACCGCGTTGCGGCATCGAGCGGCCTCACTTCCCGGTCTATCTTTTCACCATGCTGTATCTTCGCCGTTTCGTAGTCATGGCGTGATTGCAAGTTCATCCAGAATCGGTCGCTCGTGCCGGACCACCGGGCGAGCCTCAACGCCATCTCGGGCGAAAGGCCGCATTTCTCGTTCACGATCTCGTAGACGTTCTGGCGGCTGACACCCAATGCTCCGGCAAGCTGGTTCGCGTTCATCCCCAGAGGCTCGAGCCACTCTTCCCGAAGCATCTCGCCCGGATGCACGGGACGATGTACCCGCCGCTCCCTGCTTATCTCTTCGCTCCAGTCTCCCATATCTTCTCCAGACACTTCCTCAATGATAGTCCGTGGCCTCCACGTCGTAAGCGTGTCCGTCCTCGATGTCGTTCGTCAGATGGTATGAGAAGGCCGATCCCCCGCGCAGTACCCTGTGAGGGTCTGCAAAGATAGACGGGGTCGCGTAGGCGTCCCAGAAAGAAGGATCGACCCATGGCCAATTCTAGCAAGGAGCGCA
>JACCWD010000171.1 GCA_013697825.1 Rubrobacter sp. | reverse complement strand
CGGAGGGCCGTGGAGCTCGACGGGCTGCTGGGTTCCCACGAACTCGCCGACAGGGTGTGTGGGGCGTTCGGTTGCCCGCATCACGAGCATCTCTCCATTCCCCAGGAGGTCGCTTGATCATGCAATAGGCCCGCTCTGAGCTTTCGGTTTCTTTCTCATCGTGGGTCTTCCCTTTCCTCGTTTTCCCTTAGCCCGCATTGTTGCGACTCGGAGGCTATATGTCCAATACCGATTTGATGCGCCGGATATACGGCATCGCTATAATCGGTGTATGGATTTGCGAAGGCTCCGATATTTCGTGGCGGTGGCGGAGGAGGCGAGCTTCAATCGCGCGGCGCGGAAATTGCACATGTCGCAGCCGCCCCTCTCGAACCAGATTAAGCAACTCGAAAAAGAGCTTGGCGTGGTTCTCTTCGAGAGGACGAGCCGGGGCGTGAGGGTAACGGAGGCCGGGGAGCTTTTATTGGAGGAGGCGAGGAGGATCTTCGTCCAAATGGATCAAACCACGCGGGCCGTCCGGCGCGTCGGGAACGGAGAGGTCGGACGGCTCACGCTCGGGTTTGTGCCGTCGGCCTCGGACGAGGCGCTTCCGCCGATACTCAACGACTTCCGCGAAAGGTATCCGGAGGTCGAGCTTTTTCTGCGCGAGATGCGCCCGAACCTCATCGTGCAAAGGCTCCACGCCGGGCAAATAGACGCGGGGCTTCTCTATTTGCCGCTCGAAGACCCGGCGCTCGAATCGGAGTGCGTTTTGCGCGAGCCGCTCGTTCTCGCGCTGCCGGAGGGGCATTCGCTCGCCGATGAGGAGAGCGTCGAACTGGGCGCTCTCGCCGGGGAGCCGTTCATCCTTCCGGCGCGGTATGCGATGATGCCGGGTTTGTACGGGCAGGTGATCGAGGCTTGCCAGAAGGCGGGGTTCTCGCCGGAGGCCGTTCAAAAGGACGTGTGGCTCATGCAAACCATCGTGGGTCTCGTGGCGGGCGGGATGGGGGTCGCGCTCGTCCCGGCTTCTTTGCGGAACCTTCGGAGGCGGGGGGTCGTTTACAAGTTCGTCGGCGGGCTTTCACCGACGGTGGAATTAGGTGTAGTGTGGCGGCGCGAAGAGCGGAGCGCGGTTCTCGGGTCGTTCCTCGAGGTGGCGAAGCACAGTTTCCAGAAAGAAGCGCGGGACGATTAATGTCGGGTTCGGTTGAATGAATGTGGTTTTCGGAAGCGAGCGGCCTCGTTTCCGCGACTCGCGGTTTCACCCCGACTCACGGCTTTCTCGGTCCGAGCCGTTCGATGATTTCCCTCGCCGAACTCGACTCCATGTCCACGACCTCGAAGGTCGCCCCTCCGGAGCCGGATGCGACTCTCGTTCGGAGGGTGGCGAGGCGGACGCGGCGTTGGAAGGGGCTTCTCACGATGTTGCGTGATTGGAGCCTTTTTCGGGGCGCGATGGCGGTCGTTCGGGCGAGGGTGCGCGAGCGCGAGACAAAGCAGTCTTCGGCCATCGCCCATCCCGCCGCACGGTATCCCGCCCATCCGTAAAGCGCGGCGAGGAAGAGGATGACCGCGGCGGGGATCGCGAAGTACGCCGTCGGCGGGAGCGGAACACCCGGAAGCCCGAGCGAGAGCGGGCCGACGGACACCGAGAGGCCCGACGTGAAGAAGACCATCCCGGCAACCGTGAATATTATTATCCACGGGGCCGTCGCTCGGAAGATGTACCTTCGGGCGGCGCGTTTCGGGAGCGGGGTGAGATCCGGCTCGACGGCGAACTCGGGGGCCGTCTCTTCGAGGAAGGAGCGTATTTGCCTTCGGGGAATGAGCGGAAAGAGCGTCGTCGAGACTCCGACGTCCTCGGTTCCGCCGCCGTAGCCCGCGCTCTCGACGCGGAGCATCGCGAGTCCGAAGGGTTGGCGGAGGAGCCCTTCGGTGATGCGGACGGCTTGAATGCGCGATATCGGGATCGTCGCCTCGTATCGGCGGATGAAGCCGCGCTTTATGTTCAAATATTTCCCGTCCGCCGAGCGCGAGATAGTGAACCCCGAGTACGCGACGACC
Organism: Rubrobacter sp.; assembly: GCA_013697825.1. Classification (GTDB taxonomy): domain Bacteria; phylum Actinomycetota; class Rubrobacteria; order Rubrobacterales; family Rubrobacteraceae; genus JACCWD01. The sequence goes on along the minus strand of JACCWD010000171.1, from coordinate 15,989 downwards.
GTCCCGGCTATCGCCAAAAACCACGCGAAAAGCCCGACGGCGAAGACGATGAGCGCGACCGCGAGGAAGGCGTACGGGGCGATGGAGGCGGCGATCCCCTCAACGAAATTCCGGGAGAGGAAGCTGTCTATGAAATCGTCGAAAAACTGCGAGCCGACCCCGATGAGGGCGGCGGCGGCCCCGATTTGCCCGCTCGTCGCCCCGGCGATGAGAAGCTCCCTCGTCGTGAGCTTCCGTATGACCGTCGGCCCGACTTCCTCTTCCTCCACGCCGAACGTCCCGCGCCTCGCGCCCTCGACCTCGCGCCGGAGGGAGGCCGCGTCGTCGCGGGTGAGGGCGGCGAGGGATGCGTCGGTTTCGGTGGCCGCCCCACCCGCCGTCTCGATGCGGACTTCGACGACTTTCAGGCGGCTCACGGAGCCGATGATCCGCTGCACGAAACCTTGAACGGTGTCCACCGACTGAACGTGGTCGAGCGGGATCGTCCGCTCGTTCTTTTGCAAAACCCCGCTCCGAAGGTGGAAAGCCCCGCCCGAAACCCAATACGAAGTCGCCCGCCACGAAAGAAACCCCCACACCGCCGAAACGACGAGGAGGACGGAAATCCCGAAAAGAACGAGCGCGATCACCCACACGCTCAAACCGCTCCCGAAGAGAACGGCGATACCCGGTATCGCCGCCGCGCTCGCCCAACTCCGCGCCGTTTTCAAAGCCTCGAAAAGCATCGAAGATGGATGGAGCCGCCGCGGCGAAGCCTCGCGCCCGGACGACGAGCCGTCCGAGTCGCTCCCATCCCCCGGCGCGGCATCCGGCGCGCCGTATTCCGCCCCCGCATCCCGCATCCCGGACTCCACATCGGAGCCTTCCGGGTCGGAACCCTCCGGCCACCTCCCCTCGCCCGATCCCACCCCACCATCCGGCGCGGCTTCACCCGAATCGGGACTTTCGGATTCGCCTCCGGCATCCGATGCCGACGCGACGCTTTCCGAACCGGGGGAGCCGCTCCCGGCATCCGATCCGGACGATGCCTCTCCGCCCGTTTTCGCCCGGCCATCCGATGCCTCATCCCCCGATTCGAAGCGTTCCGAGCCGGGATTCGACCTCGGCTCGTCCGACCTGCCTTCATTACGCCTCACATCTCCTGGCTCGGAGACTTTCCATTCGGGGCTTCCCAACCCCGAATCCCCGCCCGATGGAGCTTCGCCCGAACCGGAGCCTTCCGGCGAGGCTTCTTCTGGCTCGGATTCCTTCGGACGCTTTTCTTCCGGGTCAGAGTTCATCTTGATCCCGTGTGAGTTCGGCTATTCGGTCGCGGACTTCGGCGGCTATGGGAGCGGAGAGTTCGGGGATTCGGTTCGCTCCGGCGGCGGTATAAAAGACGACGGTGGAGAGTCCGAAGCGTCGTTGGAGGGGGCCGTTTTGGGTGTCCACGTGTTGTATGCGGGCGAGGGGGACGAGGGTGCGTGTGATCCAGAAAATGCCGCGTTGGAGATCCACCTCGTCCGGGCGTATCTCATAACGCCACCTTCGCCAACTCAAGGACGGAACCACGAAGATCGAGAGTATGGCGAGGAAAGCCGCGCCGAGAATCGGCAAAACCCAAACGAGGAGCGGCGCGCCCACGACGCTCCTCGCGAACCAGCTCGCGAATGCTCCGGCTCCGAGGAGCGGGACGGCCCACAAAACGTTCGATATGCGCCATACGGTCTTCGCCTTCGGGTCGAGCCTCTCTGACGGCTCGGACTTCACGAGATCGCGACGGGCGTCCCGGCGGGGCGTCCTCGAAGGTCTTTCGCCGCGAGCTGCCCGCACGCCGCGTCGATGTCGTTGCCCCGGCTCGGACGAAGCGTCGCCGAGAGGCCGAGTTCCCGCGCATACTCCAAAAACTCCCGCGCCCCGCGCTTCGAGGTGGCCGAGAACCCGGTGTCCGTCCAGTTGAAACGGAGGAGATTGAGATGGTAAAGCGGGTGGTCGAAAATCTCCGCGAGTCCCTCGACGTGGCGACGTTGATCGTTCACCCCGGCGAGGAGCGTGTACTCGAAGAAGAGCTTCCGGTTCGTCTTTTCCACGAAGTACCTCGCCGCCTCCATGAGCTCGACTACCGAGTGGCGGGCGGCGACGGGCATGATCTCTTTCCGCTCGTCCTCGAAGGGGTTGTGGATGGAGATCGCGAGGTGGAATTGTTCCGGCTCGTCGGCGAAGCGGCGGATCTTGTCTATGAGGCCGCTCGTCGAAACCGCGATGTGCCTCGCCGCGAGATTAAATCCATCGGCGTCGTTGAGAACGCGGAGAGCCTTTATGGTTTCGTCGTAGTTCAAAAACGGCTCGCCCATGCCCATGACGACGACGTTCGATATGCGCTCGGGGGCGACGTCGCGGGCGGCAACGAAGACTTGTTCGGCGATCTCACGCACGGTGAGGTTCCGTTTTATGCCCATGAGTCCGGTGGCGCAGAATTTGCACGCCATCGCGCATCCGACTTGCGTGGAGATGCACACGGTGCGGCGGTCTTTCTCGGGGATCATGACAGTTTCGATGGCGTGTCCGTCGTGCGTATGAAAAAGGTACTTCCTCGTGCCGTCGGTCGCCTTCGAGACTCGGGAGAGTTTCATGACGGCGGCGGGGGCATGCTCCGTGAGTTCTTCGCGGAGGCTCTTCGGGAGGTTCGTGGCCTCGTGCCAGTCTCGGGCGAGGGAGGAGGTCAACGCGGAGTACGCTTGTTTGAGGCGGTATGCGGGTTCGCCGCGCTCTTCGAGTACTTTCTTGACTTCCGGCAGAAATTTGGCTTCTCTCATATCGACCCGGATTATACCGACGATGGGCCTCTCACCAAGAAGGTCGGCAAAAAGGCTGTTGCGACGGTAGAATCTCGGGGTGTTTTCCGACTTTACTGTGCTCGATCTTTTTATAGGCTTGTTTGTTTTGCTCGTCGTCGTGCGCGGCGCGAGGACGGGCTTCCTCGCCGGGGTGTTCTCTCTCGTCGGGGTCGTCGTCGGGGCGGCGGTCGGCTCTCGGGTCGCACAGAATTTGCTGCCGGACAACGAGAGCGCGGTCTTCGGGGCGGGCATCACGCTCGTGAGCATCCTCGCCTTCGCCGTCCTCGGGGACATCATCGCCCGCGCCATCGGGGGTTCGATCCGCTCGCGCCTCACAGGCCCGACCTCCTCCGCACTCGACGGCGTCGGTGGAGCCGCACTCGGGATGGCCTTGTCTTTGACTTTGGTATGGGCCGTCGGGATCTTCGCGCTTCAAACCCCGCCGCTCGCGGGGATACACCCGAGTTTGCAAAACTCGAAGGTCATCGGCGAACTCAACGACCGGATGCCTTCGCAAATGTTGACCACGGCGGTCGCGCAACTCGACCCGCTCCCGCAAATACGGGGGCCGGAAGTGGATCTCGCGGCCCCCGAAGGCTCGATCCTCGAAGACCCCGAAGTTTTGGCGGCGACCGTCGGAACCGTCCGAGTCACCGGCGTGGCGTGCGGGTTCGGGGTCGAAGGCTCGGGGTGGGTCGCCGCCCCCGACCTCATCGTGACGAACGCCCACGTCGTCGCCGGAGAGGCGGCCACGCAAGTCCAGCCCGGCGGCTCAGGCGGAACGTACGGCGCGGACGTCGTCCTCTTCGACGCCCGAAACGACATCGCCATACTCCGAGTCCCCGGCCTCGGCATCGAGCCGCTCCCCTCCACCGAAGCGCGACCCGGCGAGGACGCCGCCGTCATCGGCTTCCCCGGAAACGGCCCCCTCGACATACAGCCCGCGCGGACGGGCGACACGAGGCGCGTCATTTCGAGCGACGCATACAATCAAGGCCCCGTCGAGAGAACTGTCACGAGCTTCCGCGTCTCGGTGAGGCCCGGAAACTCCGGCGGCCCGGCGGTCAACGAGAACGGCGAGGTCATCTCGACCATCTTCGCGAGCCGGGCGAACTCGGACACCTCCGGATACGGAATACCGTCCCAGATTGTCGAGGGCCACCTCGCCACCGCCTCCGAGAGATACGGCCCGGTCTCGACCGGGCCGTGCGCGAATTAAAGAGCGGCCCGTCTTTCGACGAACCGCGCGTTTCAGCGAGTCAGCCCGCTTCGCTCGTCAGCGACTCAGCTTTTCCTCGGCGGTTCTTCTCACGGACTCTCGCGGCTCTCTCGGAAAACGCGAGCCTCGAATTCGCGCGGCATCCCCTCCACAAGCCGTATTTCGCTGACTGGCTGACAAGCTGACCCGCTGACGTGCTTTAAGAGCGAAGCGAGCTTACGAAGCCTCTTCCCGGATGATCTTCTCCAAAGCCGTCCGGCTCCGTTTGAGTTCCGCCTCCACCGTCGAGAGTCGGGCGAGGGCGGTTTCCGAAAGGCGGTCGCGTTCGACTTCGTTTGCGACGGCGGTGGCGGCTTCGTCTATGGTGTCCATCGCGCTTTGAAGGCCGAGGAGGTCGTCCATGTTTTTTAGAAGGACGAGGTTCCGCCGCGCCTCGCGTTTATTCTGTCGGCGGTTTTGTATGCATCGTACACGGCGTAGAGTACGGTGATCGGCCACGTTATGAACCCGATGAGGACGAACATGAGCGCGCCATTTATCGCGTCTATAATGATGAGTATTATGCCTTTGAGAATTTGCCCGTTATAAATTTGGCCGACCCCCGGCAATATGAGGCTGAGTACGGCGGCGAGTCCCGCGCTTTTCATGTCGCTCCTTTGTTTCGAGGTTTTCTTTTCTCCCGGCTTCGTACCCGCAAACTTCGCCCGTCAACCCCGCTCGCTTTGCTCGCGATGCTCTTTCTTTGACCGGAGATATTCCGGATCCTCGGCGGCGGCCCGCCATTTCTCGTGGAAGAGCGCCGCGCACTTTTCTTTCGCGGGGTCGAGAGTTTCCCTCGGACGACTCTTTTTCCCACCCTCGTATTTCGCGTATCGCCTCGACCGCGTATACCCCATTTGCAAAAACTTCCTCGCCACGTCCATCCCGACGAAGTCGCTGGATTTCTTGTATTCAATGAATTTTCCTAAAATCTCCTCCGACGATTTCTTCGCCGATTTCTCGTCTTTGAACGTCCATAGCGGGAGGAGTTCGCTTTTGTATGGCTCGGCGTGGAATACGCCTTGTTCGCCGCGCCCGATCTCATACGCCTCGGGATGCTCTCGAAGGTTCACACCATCGTACGGGTACTTCGTCATGCGTCCGACCGAACGTCATGGTGTTCGCCGAAGGCGGGAACCCCCGAAAGCCGAATGGTGGAAGCGGCGTTCTCCGCGTGGAGTTCGCGCCGCCCGGCATCCGGGTCGAGGCCGAGCATCGTCCGGACGAGCGAGACGGCGGAGGCAGCCGCCCACGCCTGCGGGCTGCACGACCTCGGAAGCTCCGCCGGAGGATGGCCTTCCCCACGCCGATGACCCGCGAAGACTTCGGGGAGACGGTGATCGAAATGCGGCGCGGCCTCAAAGATGGCGTCCGCCACACGCCTCGCCTCTTCGTGGAGACCGTATTTCCTCATTCCTTCGGCGATGATGGCATTGTCGTGCGGCCACACCGAGCCGTTGTGGTACGAGAGAGGGTCGTATCCGCCCTCGCCCTCCGCCATCGTGCATACGCCCCACCCGGAGAAAAGGTCTTCTCCGAGGAGCGTATCCGCGACGAGGCGGGCCTTCTCCGCCGGTACGATGCCGCTCCATAAAAGATGTCCGGCGTTCGAGGTTGTGGAGTCCACTTTCCGGCCCTCCCCGTCGAGGGCGAGGGCGTAATATTTCCGGTCGTCCATCCAGAAAGCGCGGTCGAAGCGGTCTTTGAGGGACGCCGCTTCTTTCCGAAGCTCCGCCGCGAGGGCTTCATCGTTCCATACGTTTTCGGCGAGGTCGGCGGTTCGGAGGAATGCGTCGTATGCGTATCCCTGAATTTCGGATGCGGCGATGGAGCCTTCCGCCTTCGATCCGTCACGGAAGAGCATCGAGTCTTCGGAGTCTTTCCAACTCTGGTTTTCGAGGCCGGACGCGGAACGGCGTTCGTATGTTATGAAGCCGTCGCCCGCTTCGAGGGAGGCGGAGATCCACGCGAGGGCGGCTCTCGCCGCGTCTTCCATTTCGCGGATGAAATCGTCGTCCGCCGTCCACCTCCATACTTCTTCGAGGAGGATGAGGAAGAGTGGGGTGGCGTCGGCGGTTCCGTAATATGGCGTCTCGGGGCTTTCGCCGAAGAAGGCGAGTTCTCCGCGTCTCATTTCGTGGAGGATCTTCCCCGGCTCGGCGTCGGTGAAGTCGTCGAAACGCTCGGCTTGATGGCGAGAGAGGGCGCGAAGCGTGTTCTTCGCGGGTTCGGCTCCGAGCATCATGGTCATATGGCTCGTGATGAGCGAGTCTCGTCCGAAGAGGGCCATGTACCACGGAGACCCCGCCGCCGGGACGAGGAGGCCGCCCGTCTCGAAGGCGAGGGTTTCGAGATCTTCGACGCTCCGCCCCCACGTCCGCGCGGTATTCTCCTCCGCCTTTATCTCCGGGACGCTTCCGTAAAGCGACTCCGGATCCCGCCACCGGACTTTTTCACCATCTTCCTCGAACACCACCGAGACTCGGAGCCTCCGTGTTTCCCCGGCGTCGATCCGAAAGCGGGTGGATATGGCTCCCGGCGCCGCTTCCGCCTCGATCCCTTCGCCCGAGACTTCGATCTTCGTCGCCCGCCGGAAGCCGTCCCGCTCATACGAGAAACGGAGGCCGCCGTCCCGAACTTCCTCCGAAACCTCTCCGCGCTCCTTCGCCATCGCATACCCGCGAACCTCAAAGACATCGAGGAAGTCCGCCGCGCATTCGAGATCCACACGAACCTCCCTCGCCTCCGAAGCCCGGTTCGCAAACGAGATTTCCTCACGCATCCCGAAGCCCGTATCACGCCGCCGGACGACCCCCACCCCACCGGACTCCGAAACGAACCGAACCCCGCTCCCCCGAGACTCATGCCCGCCCGGCTCGAGCGCCTCCCCATCCACGCGAAGGACATACCGCGAGAGATGCCTCATATCCCGATAAAAAAGACCCGACTCCCCCCACCCACCGAGATCCCCCGCCCCGTCCGAAACCACATACGCCCCCGGAGACACAACGCCCACATCACCCTCCCGCAAACCACCCTCCCTCGATAAGCCCGCACCGTCTCCGACATCATAGCGGGTCGTCCCGCAACGGTTCTCAGTTTTGAGTTCTTGGCTAAAAACCGAGAACTCAAAACTGAGAACCAAAAAACTTGATCGAACATTCAATAAAGTGTATGATGCGTGAAATTGAACGATCAATCAAGAAGGAGGCGCGTTGTCGGAGGAGCGGGATCGGCGGTCGGGGATCCTTTCGGCGGCGTTCGAGGAGTTCGCGTCGAAGGGTTTCAAGGGGGCGACTATAAAGAGCATCGCGGAGGCGGCGGGGGTTCCGTCTCCGGCTTTGATTTATTGGTATTTCCCGGACAAGGAGGCTCTTTTTCGGGAGGTCGTCGAGTCGAGAATGACGGAGGCTCCGTTTTTGCGGGTGGTCTCCGACCCCGAGTCTTTCATGGCTCTTCCGCCGGAGGAGGCGTTAAAGACGCTCGGGCGGGCGTACTTCGGCTTCGAGAGGTTCGACCGGAGGGTCATGGAGCTTTTTCTCGGGGAGGTCATACGCCGACCGGAGATGCGCGAGGCGTTCGTGAAGTTCGGGCCGGCGAGGGCGCTCGCGTTCATAGAAGAGTATCTCGGGCGGCAGATCGAGGCCGGAAATCTCCGGCCGCACGATACGCGGTCGAGTTCGCGGGCGTTCATGGGGATGCTCTTCCCGCAACTCGCCGGCCGCATGTTCTTCCCCGCGCTCATGGAAGGAGGCCCCACCGACGAAGAACACCTCGACAACATCGTGGACATATTTCTGAAAGGACTCGAAGCATGAGGAGGAGGCCATGCATGCCATAAAGACCGAAGGTCTCGCGAAGAAGTACGGGAAGTTCGAAGCGCTCCGGGGCGTGGATCTCACCGTTCCCGAAGGCTCGGTCTTCGGCCTCGTCGGCCCGAACGGCGCGGGGAAAACCACCCTCATCAAAGCCCTCGTCGGCACGCTCCGCCCCACGTCGGGAGCCGTCCGCGTCCTCGGCCTCGACCCGTTGAAAAACCGCGCCGAGCTTCGGGAGAGCATCGGGTACATGCCACAGTCGCCCGCTCTTTACGACGACCTCCCGGCGAGGGAGAACGTCCGCTTCTTCGGCGCGGCGCACCGGGTTCCGGATCTCGGGAAAAAAGTGGGGGAAGTCATGGAGTTCGCCGAGCTTTCCGGGCGGGCGAAAGACCCGGTCCACACCTTCTCGGGCGGGATGAAGAGGCGGGTGTCGCTCGCGTGCGCTCTCGTCCACGAGCCGAGGATGCTCTTTCTCGACGAGCCGACGGCGGCTGTGGACCCGCAACTCCGGAGCCGTTTCTGGAAGCAGTTTCGGGAACTTGCGAGGAACAGCGGGGTGACGCTCTTCATAAGCACCCACCTCATGGACGAGGCGATGCTTTGCGACCGGGTGGCGATCCTCCGCCGGGGTGAGATCATCGCCTCCGAAACCCCGAAACACATCCTCGAAAACGGCGGCGTCCGGCTCGCTATGAAACGAAACGGCGAAAACATCGAGCGTCGCATCGGAGGCCGTCCCGAGGATTTGGCGGACGCGCTCCACGGATACGGACTCGCGAGGGACATCGGAGCCGTTTCCGTCGAGGCGGACACGCTCGAAGACGTGGTTCTCGCGATCATCGGAGAGGAGGAAAAACGATGAGAGTTTTCACCGTCGCCGGGCGGGTCGTCAAACAACTTCTTCGGAACCGGAGGTTCCTCGCGCTCTCGATCTTCGCCCCGCTCGTCCTCGTGTACTTCGTCAAAATCTTCTTCGACACATTCCCGGAGGGCTTCGACGTGGCGCGGTACGTCGTCCCGATAGCCGCGTTTCTCGTCCACTTTCTGGCTTTCATCCTGTGCGCCATCACGCTCGTTCAAGAAAGGACGGCGGGAACGATGGAGAGGATGTTCATAAACGGCTTCCGGCGAGTCGAGATCATCGGCGGATACGTCCTCGGATTCCTCGGACTCGCGACCTTCCAAGCCGTCGTCGTCCTCGCCGAAGCCATATGGCTCTTCGACCTCGACTACGAAGCCGGAACCCTCGCCACCCTCTTCGCAGTCGTGTGGCTCCTCGCCATCGCCTCCGTCATGCTCGGTATTTTCGTCTCGACGTTCGCGCGGCATGAGGGGCAGGTTTTCCCGTTCATACCGCTCATCATCGTCCCTTCGGTTTTCCTGTCCGGCCTCATCGTGGACGTCGGAGAATTGCCGGAATGGGCGGAGTGGCTCGGGCATGTGTTTCCGCTCTTTTACGCCAACGACGTGATACAGGAAGTGATCGAGGCCGGAGGAGTCCTCGAAGACGTGTGGGGGAGCTTCGCGATACTCGCGGGATACGGGATAGTTTTGCTCGTCCTCGCCTCGCTCACGCTCCGCGAGGTGGAATAAAGCCGTTCCGGCTAATCGGCGCGCTATTCGGATTTCCTCCCGTACAGTTTCGAGAGGGGGGCGGCGCTCATGCCGTGGACGATGATGGACGCGCAGATGACAAGGCTCCCCACGACCCACGCTTCGCTCACGCCCGCCTCCCTCTGTGAGAGCGTCGCGTAATAGAGAGCCGCCACGCCTATCGGGCCGAACCAGCCGAGGAAGAGGGCTTTCCGCAGGCCGCGCACCGGACCGAGGAGAGGGTTTAGGACGAGGAGGGCGGGCAGACGGCGCAAAAACAGAACGGCTGCCACGAGGAGGAGGGCGCTCCAGCCAAGATCGAGCCATTCCTGCCAGGGGAGGGCGAGGCCGAGGAGGACGAAGATCGGGAGTATAAAAAAGCGCGTCACCGATTCCTGCATTTGTTCTTGCCTCGCCCGGTCGCCGCCCACCGCCTGATCGAAGGCCAGACCGGCGACGAAGACGGCGAGGATGCCGTCGCTGCCGAGGAGCTTAGCGGCGCCGAGGACGAGGAGCGAGAGGGCGATCGTGTATGCGAGGAAGAACGTCTCCTCGATCTCGTCCCTCGACTCGGCCCACTCCACGAGCCGCCCCGCCCCGTAGCCGACGAGCGCGCCGAAGGCGACCGCGCCCCCGATCTCCCACAGAAGCGTGTGCGTGAGCCAGTGCGAAAGCGCCTCCCCCGGCGGGCGGGAGAGGAGAAGTATCGGGAGGAAGACGAATGGGTACGCCAGCCCATCGTTCGCCCCGGACTCGGCGGCGAGAGTGTGGCGCATCTCGGCGGGCAGGTTCTCTTCGGCCACCTCGCCCGTGACGATCGTGCTCGAAACCACCGGGTCGGTGGGTGTGATCACCGCCCCCACCAAAAGCGCCGCGAGGATGGGCAAACCGAGGATAACGTACACGAGAAACCCGCTCGCAAGCCACATAAAGGGCATGACGATCCCGAGCAAAACAGCCAGCGTGCGCCAGTTTCGGGACGGGAACTTCTCCGGCAAGCGCAACGCCACGCCCATGAGCGCGACCCCGAGCGTGAGGCGCGCGGCCTCTTCCAGAATCAACTCCTGCCGGCCCCATTCCGCCGGGTCGAGCAAACCGGAGACCGACGGCCCGAGCAAAATTCCGACGGCGAGGGCCAGAAGCGGCGTCGAGACGAAGGCGCGACGGATCGGGTTCGAAAACAGCCCGGCGACGAGCACAACGCCTCCGACGGTCACCAACGCTATGTTGAGAGAATCCATGCTTTTCCTGTCTACCCCCGATAGCGCATAGAAAAAACAAGGATCCGGCATTACATTTGTCACCTTCAACCCACGACGATCCTCACTACCGCGCTTCGCGCCGCGTTCATAGACTCCGGGATACGAAAACTTTGAAGGAGGCGAAGAACATGGAAGATCTAAACGAGCAATTAGCGAGGCTCGGAAGCGAGTGGGCCACCGCCGAATCGCGCGGCGACACAGTCTTTCTCGGGGAGGTCTTGGCGGACGACTTCATCGGCGTCGGGCCATACGGCTTCATGCTCACGAAGGAGGAGTGGATCGAGCGTCACGCATCCGGGAAGCTGAAATACGACTCGTTCGCGCTCGACGAGACGCGAGTCCGACTCTACGGGGATACGGCGGTGCTGATCGGGCGCGAGACGGCGGAAGGGCGATATGAGGGCGGGGACATCCGGCGCAGCGTCCACGAGAAATTCCGGGCGACTATGCTCTTCGTGAGGGACGGGTCGCGCTGGCTCCTCGCGGGCATCCACATGAGCCTCATCGCCGACGGCGCAGGGCGGACATCGTCGTGAAGCTCGGGCTTCAATTGAACAGCTTCGACTGGAACGGCGGGCCGGAACGCTTCGGCGCGACGCTCGCGGAGATCGGGCAAACGGCGGAGGCGGCGGGCTTCGATGGGATCGGGGTGGCCGACCACCTCTGGCAGCATCCCATCATGGGCGGCCCCGAAGCCAACGAGCCGGAATGCTTCGCGACGCTCTCGTACCTCGCGGCGAAAACGAAGAACATCCAGCTTATGCCGCACGTGAGCGGTGTCCATTTCCGGCACCCGTCCCTCCTCGCGAAGACCGTGACGACCCTCGAGGTACTCTCCGGTGGCCGGGCGTGGCTCGGCATCGGATCCGGCCACTACGAGGAGGAGGCGCGAGGACTCGGCATCCCCTTCCCGCCCCAAAAAGATCGCTTCGAGATGCTCGAAGAAGCGGTTCAGATTTGCCTTCGTATGTGGAGCGGCGAGAAGGGAGACGAGCATCCCTTCGAGGGGAAGCACTACCGGCTCGAGCGACCGCTCAACCTCCCGCAGAGCCTGACGCGCCCACACCCCCCGATCCTCATAGCGGGCGATGGCGAGAAGAAGACATTGCGCCTCGTCGCGCGCTACGCCGATGCCTGTGGCCTGCGCCCGAAGCCGGAGATCCCGAGGAAACTCGACATTCTGCGACGGCATTGCGAGGAGGAAGGCACAGATTACGACTCCATCGAAAAGACATGCGCCTTCGCCTTCGATGTCGGGGAAGACGGCGAGAAGGTGGATGAACTGATCGGGCAATTGCGTCGGCTCTCCGGCATGGGCATCGAGACGGTGATCGGCGTCGTGCCGAAAGTGGACGGCATCTCATCCCTCGAAGTCATCGGCCGCGAGGTCATTCCGGCGGTCAAAGATTTCCGTCCGAAAGGAGTGTGACGAACATGGGGAAGCCATTGATCGAGACGAAGAACCTCACAAAGAGGTATGGGGCGAGCATCGTGGCCGTGGATGGAGTCAATCTCACGATTCGCCGGGGCGAGGTGTATGGTTTCCTCGGTCCGAACGGCGCGGGGAAGACGACGACCTTGCGGATGCTCCTCGGCCTCATCCGGGCGACGTCGGGGTCGGCGAGCGTCCTCGGGCATCCTCCGGGACACCCGGAGAGCCTCGCCCGCGTCGGGTCGCTTATCGAGTCGCCTGCGTTTTATCCGTACCTCTCGGGGCGGGACAATCTTCGCGTCGTCGCCCGGTATGCCGGGGTTCCGAAAAAGCGGATCGAGGAAGTTCTCGGCATCGTGGATCTCACGTCGCGGGCGCGGGACAAGTTCTCGACGTACTCGCTCGGTATGAAGCAACGCCTCGGGGTGGCGGCCGCGCTCCTCAAAGACCCCGAACTCCTCATCCTCGACGAACCGACGAACGGCCTCGACCCGGCGGGCATGTCCGACATGAGGGAACTCATAAAGAATCTCGGTCGCGGCGAGAGGACCGTCCTCCTCTCCAGCCACCTCCTCGGAGAGGTCGAGCAAATCTGCGACCGCGTCGGAGTCATCTCCGGCGGAGCCGTGATCTCCGAGGGCACCGTCGGGGAACTCCGTGGACGAGGCTCCGTGCTTGTGAAGGCGAACCCGCTCGACCGCGCCCGCGAACACGCCGAAAAACTCCTCGGCCCGGAGCGCGTGGAGGAGTCGGACGGCATGCTCCGCCTCGACGCGGACGCGGCGGCCGTCGCGGGGATAAACCGCGAGCTTGTAAACGCGAGCATCGAGGTGAGCGAGATACGCCTCGCCGAACGCACCCTCGAAGAAGTGTTCCTCGAAATGACGAAGCAAGGAGGATGAGATGCTTTCCAGCTTCTCGGCAGAGATCCTGAAACTGTACAAGCGTCCCGCGAACTGGACGATACTCGCCGTCGCGCTTATCCTCAGCCTCGTTTTCAACTACCTCGTCCCGTACGCCGGATACCTCGGCGCGGACAACGAGAGGATGGCCGAGGGGATACTCGCGGGCATGATGCCCGAGAACCTCGTCCCGAACTCCATCGGCGGCTTCCCGCTCTTCGCGGGCGCGCTCGCTTTGACCTTCGGCGCGATCTCCGTCGGAAGCGAATACGGATGGGGGACTTTGAAAACTTCGCTCACCCAAAAACCGGGGCGGATGGCTCTCTTCGCGGGGCAAATCCTCGCGCTCGCCGTCGCGGTGGCGACGATAGTCCTCGTCATCTTCGCTTTCGGCGCTTTGACGAGCTATGCGGTCGCGTCGAGCCAGTCGGAGGCGATGGACTGGCTGCCCGTTATGGATCTCCTCCGGGGGATCTCCGGTGGATGGCTCATCCTTATGACGTGGTGCCTGTTCGGGGCGATGCTCGCGTTCCTTTTCCGGGGCATGGCCCTCCCCATCGGACTCGGGGTGGTGTGGATCCTCGGTGTGGAGAACCTCATCGTCAACGTGGCCGCCGCCCTCCTCGACTTCGCCGACGACCTCCAAAAATTCCTCCCCGGAGTGAACGCCGGCTCCCTCGTCGCCGCGCTCGGCGGCAGGGCGGGCGAAACACCGGGAGTGAACACCGCCGTGGACGGGACACAGGCGACGCTCGTACTCGCCGCATACGCCGTCGCTTTCGTCGTGGCGGCGGGCATGGCTTTGCAAAGCCGGGAGGTGTCGTGAAGCGGGACGCATTCATGCGCGATGTTAGGATTATCCGGGGAGCCTGACACGATGGCGAGAGCATACGACAAAGAAACATCCCGAGCCGCCGGAGACCCGCGCCGCAACCCGGCCCCGCTCGGGTGGACGCTCTTCACGGGGGTGTGGCTCCTCTTCCCCGTCGGCTTCGTGTTCCAGGCTTTTCGGGCGGGCCTCTCTCCGGTGGGGATGATGGCGTTCGTCGCCTCGATGGCGGCCTTCGTCGCGGTGTTCGTGTGGCTCATGCTTCGTTATCCGTTCCCCGATCCCGGACTATCTCTCGGGGGGGTGAAGGGACGGCTCGGGCTGGTCGCGATCCTCGCGGCGCTCGCGATTTTCGTCGAGGCCGCTTACGGCGAGGGCGTACCCTGGCGATTCATGTACGTCGTGGTCGCCAGGGCATCCGTGCTTCCGACGCGGTACGCGGCGTGGGCGGTCGCCGCCGCGACGGTCTACGCGGGGGTGTTTTACGAGGTTCGGTCGGGGTGGGAAGCGGTCGCGGCGGAGTGGGGTTATCTCATACCGTTCGCGCTCATCGGGGTCGGCATGATCGCCGTGAGCCGTCTCGTGACGACGATCCGCGAACTCGACGAGGCGAAGCGCGAGATATCCCGCCTCGCCGTCTCCGAGGAACGCCTCCGCTTCGCCCGCGACCTCCACGACCTCCTCGGCCACAGCCTCTCCCTCATCACCCTTAAAAGCGAACTCGCCGGACGACTCCTCCCCGAAGACCCGGAGAAGGCCGCCGGGGAAGTCCGCGACATCGAGAGCGTCGCGAGGCGGTCGCTGCGCGAGGTGCGCGAAGCCGTCGCCGGATACCGCCGTCCCACATTGAGCGAAGAACTCGACGGCGCGAGGGAGATGCTCGAGGCGGCGGGCATCGAAGCCCGCATCGAGCATGGCGCGGAGGCTCTCCCCGTCGGCGCGGACTCCATCCTCGCGTGGACGGTGCGAGAAGGCGCGACGAACGTCATTCGCCACAGCCGCGCCCGGACGTGCCACATATCTTTGACGCAAAGCGAAGACGAAGTTCGAGCCGAGATAACGGACGACGGCATCGGAGGCGAGCCGAAGAACAACGCGGGGAGTGGCCTTCGCGGCCTCGCCGAGCGTGTCGAGGCGGGCGGCGGGGAGTTCGAGGCGGGGACGTCGCCCGAAGGAGGCTTCCGGCTGTATGTGAAATTGCCCAGTCGGGGAGCCGAGGCTCCGGCTACGAAAGCCGATGGAACACGCGAGGAGGCGCGACGATGAGCGTGCGGGTTTTGATCGCCGAGGATCAAGCAATGGTGAGGGGCGCGCTCTCGGCTCTCCTCTCGCTCGAAAGAGATATCGAGATCGTCGCCGAAGCCTCCCGCGGCGACGAGGTCGTCCCGAAGGCTCTCGACGCATTGCCGGATGCGGCCCTCCTCGACATCGAGATGCCCGGCGGCGAGGGACTCTCGGCGGCGAAGGAATTGCAGGAGAGGCTCCCTTCGTGCCGGGTCGTCATACTCACCACCTTCGGACGCTCGGGCTATCTTCGCCGGGCGATGGAGAACGGCGCGTCGGGGTTTCTCCTCAAGGACGCCCCAGCCTCCGAACTCGCCGATGCCATCCGGCGGGTGATGGATGGGGAGAGGGTCGTTGACCCCGGCCTCGCGACGGCGGCCCTCAGCGAAGGCGAAAATCCCCTCACCGACCGCGAGCGCGACGTACTCTCCGCCTCCGCCAACGGAGCCACCATCGAAGACATCGCCGGGAACCTATACCTCTCCGAAGGCACGGTGCGGAATTATTTGTCCACCGCCATAAAGAAGCTCGGGAGCCGAAACCGCATCGAAGCATCGCGCCGCGCCGAAAGAAAAGGCTGGCTGTGATTGCGGGTTGCGGAAGCATGAGCTTCCGCAACCCGCGCCCGCGCTTCGCGTTGCTACGCGCTCGTCAGCACGCTTCGCTCGTCAGATGGTATGAGAAGGCCGATCCCCCGCGCAGTACCCTGTGAGGGTCTGCAAAGATAGACGGGGTCGCGTAGGCGTCCCAGAAAGAAGGATCGACCCATGGCCAATTCTAGCAAGGAGCGCA
>JACCWD010000187.1 GCA_013697825.1 Rubrobacter sp. | reverse complement strand
GCCGCTCCGGGAGATGCCGGGCCCGGCTTTCGCAACGGCTCCGGCGGGCCGAACGCCGGCAGCCTCGGCGAGGTCTTTTGAAAGCAGAGGGCTCGCCGGAGACGGTCCACAGGAGAGCCTCGGGGAGGGTCTTCGTGATCGGCTCTATAAACCGCGACTTCGTACTGAAGGTGGAGCGGCGGGCGAGGCCGGGGGAGACCCTGACCGACGCGAAGCTCGACCTGCACGACGGCGGCAAGGGGGCGAATCAGGCCGTCGCTGCGGCGAGGCTGGGGGCGGAGGTCGCCATCCTCGGGAGGGTCGGGGAAGATGAGATCGGCCCCCCGCTCCTGCGTTCGCTGGATGAGAACGGTGTCGACGTGAAGCTCGTCTCGACAGACCCGGAACTCGCGACCGGGTCAGCGTTCATCACCGTGACCCCGGACGGGGAGAACGCCATCACCGTCGCCCCCGGCGCGAACCGGAGCCTCACCCCGGATCATGTGGACGAAGCCGCCGAAGCCATGAAAAGCTCCCGAGTCCTCGTCGCGCAAATGGAGATACCGCTCGAAACCGTCGAGCGGGCGGTGGAGGCCGCGTCCTCCGCCGGGGCGCGGGTCGTTTTGAACCTCGCCCCGTCACGCGAAGTCCCGTCCGCCGTCCTCGAGAACCTCGACCCGCTCGTCGTGAATGAACACGAAGCGGCCTTCCTCCTCGGGAGGAAAGTCGAGGGCGTCGAGGGCGCGAAAGAAGCCTCGTCCTCGCTCCTCACGCTCGGCCCTCGTTCCGCCGTCGTGACCATTGGAGCGTCGGGCGCGGCCTTCGCCGGAGGCGAAGCCGACGAGCATTCGAGCGGGCATTTCCCCGCGCCGGAGGCCGAGGTCGTGGATACGACCGGAGCGGGGGATACTTTCGTCGGCGCCCTCGCGGCTCGCCTCGCCGCCGGGGACTCCCTCTCCGACGCGACGCGATACGCTGTCCGGGCCGGGGCCGTCGCGGTCACGAAGGAAGGGGCGCAGGGGGGATGCCCGACGCCGGAAGAGGTGGAGCGGTTCTCCGGCGCTTGACGGCGGAATCCGCCGACCGGGTTTCGTCGTCGGCGCGTTCGTGAAGTCGCTTCGCTCATCGTGAGACGCCTCGCGACCTCATGCCGAACCCGGCTGATCACTTCGTATCTCCGGTTGCCTGTGACGGCGGGTTGCGCAAAGGTTGATCCTTCGATGAGCCGGGCTTCAGGCATCAGGGAATGCTCTCCCGGACAGGCTGCGACGAACGACCGGAGCCTCGCCGACTGGGTGGCTCAATGCTTATGAACTTCGCTGTGAGGTCGCGAAATCGTGGGACGCTCGCTTCGCGGGACGGGAGTGGTCGGGAAACAGAAAAGGGTGGCGAAAAACGAGATCACAGCGTTTCTCCTTGCTCGCGGACGTTTCGATTTGCTTTGCGCGTTTCAGCTTTGATTCGGTTGTATGCCGTCCGCGTCGAAGGCTGTCTCGCTCGTTTCGGGAAACGCCATTATCACACCACGAAAAGAACCCGGACGCGCCGCGCGTTTCCAGATTCAACGGAGCAAAGCCGCGGCGCGTTGCTTTTTTCCGGGGGGCGCGGGCATCCCGCCCATGATGTCCATGACACCGAACGTCGGATATGACTCGAGGATATTCAGCGTCTCACGCCTCCCGCGAAGAACACAGAGCCGAACGCCCGGAATCCGTCGGTCTCGAACCCGGCGTGCGAGAGGAGGCTCCGAATCTCGTCCTCCTCGAAGAACCTCACGCCCCCGGCCGAGGTGAGTTTTTGCAGCCGGAGGCCGTTCTTCGTCTTCGCCCGAAGTATCCCCATGACGGCGAGTCGTCCGCCCGGCTTTAAAACCCGGCGCGTCTCGCGGAGGACGCGGCCGGGGTCCCCGACCTCGTTGAGCGAGCCTCCGCACAAAGCGCCGTCGAAACCCTCGTCGGCGAACGGGAGGTTCTCCGCGTCGGCGCGGGCGAAGGACGGCGAGGCTCCGAGCCTCTTCGCCCGCCTCGCCGCCTCCTTGAGCATTGAGGGCGAGATGTCTATCCCGACGATGGAACCCCGCCCCCTGAGTATCCTCGCCACGCTCCTCGTATACAGCCCCGCCGAACACCCGAGGTCGAGGAAAACGCCGCCGCCTTCGACCCCGGCGAGACCGGAGACGATCTCCACCTCCCGCTCGTTCGGGAACCTTTCGCCCGTTAATATGTCGAGCGAGCGCACGCGCCACAACGGCTCGTATCCTTTCCCCGCCCCCGGAAGGAAGTTCGTCAGGTTCGCGACGTTGTCCGCCCCCGACCTCCGCCCGAGGAGGTCGAGGTATCCGTCCTTCACCGGATATGCCTCGCCCGACGCGGGGGAGACGGCCCTGCCGGAGAGGATCACGCCATCCTCCTCCATACCCTCGAGCAAAACCAGACCTTCATAGTCCGTCGGCCTCGGATGCGCTATTTGCAGCAGTTTTTTCTCGAACATTCGCGGAGTCCACCTTCGGTTCGGAGTGACATGTACTTTGACTTCACGTTTAAGATGACCTTGAACTCGAAGTTTACTTCCGTTTGCGGCGTTGGAAATTCTGGAGGCGGGCGTCGTAGCCTCGGGGGGAGTCCATGAAGGCTCGGTTCTCGTCGGGGGAGTCGCCTTTTCGGAGTTTCGGGTATTCGCCTTCGTGGTAGAGGAGGGGGTTTTTGCGGGTGTCTCCGAGGTGGACGGCTATGACTTCGCCGAGGAAGAGGTCGTGGTCTCCGCCGGGGTATGTTTCGGCGAGGCGGCATTCGATAGCGGCTATGGATCCGGTGGCGAGGGGTGGGCCTTCGGAGCCGTCCCTCGTGTCGCCGAGGGAGTGGACGGCGTGGAGGCCGCTCGACCTTTCGGGGGAGGAGAAGAGGCGGGAGTGTCCTTCTTGATCCTCGGCGAGGATGCTTATGGCGAAGCGTTTCTCTTCTTTTATTCGGGCGTTGAGGCGGGCGTCCCTGTGGACGCTCGCGAGCATGAGCGGGGGGTCGAGGGAGACGGAGAGGACGGCGTTCGCGGTCATGCCCTCGGCGTTTTCGCCGGAGCCGCTCGTTATGATCGTGACTCCGGACGGGAAGTGGCGCATCGCGGATTTCAGGGCTTCGGGGCCGCCGCCGAGGGGCGTGAAGCCCCCGCTTTCGCTGTGTGGGTTCGGTGTGGTCATTGGGGGATTCTATCGTCTCGGCGGAGTTCATCGGGACACCATCGTTCGACGGCCTCGCGGTCTCCGTACCACGGGCCGCCTTTCGGATCGTGGAAGAGGTCGTCGAAGACGAGATGCTCGGAGCCGGGGAGGAGGGCCGACTCGACCGTGACGACCCCGTCCCCCCGGACGCTTCCGTCCTCGACTATCTTTTCGTAGGCTTTGCGGGCCTTCGGGTTCTTCGAGCCGTCGGCGGCGGCCCCCGCGACCGAGATGTACCGGAGGCCCGAGTCCTTGTGGAGGGAGCCGGGGAAGAGCTCGTTCGCCTCTTTGAGGAGCGAGTACGGCCATTCGTCCTTCACGAGGTGGGGCGAGCCGAGCGTGATGAGGTGCGAGATCCGGCGGTGGCCGGAGTACCGCCTCCCACCGTACGGCGCGTCGCCGCCGATGTACACCCGGCTCGCCGCCCCGCCCGACGAGTGGGCCACGAGAACCGCCTTCTTCGCGTCGCTTTCGAGGAGTGCTTTATCCACCGCGGTCGCGACTTCGAAGACGAGTTGCCCGTGGCCTCGGACGAACCCGAGGAGCCAGTCGAGGGGTGTGATCGGGGCGATGCGAACCTCCGAGCCGGAGAGTTCGCGCAAAGCCTCGGCGAGTCCCTCATACCTCCTCGGCCACGACGTGGAGCCGCCGACTATGACGATGGGGCCGGGCTGCTTTCCGCTCATGGGCGAGAGTATATAAGGCTTCAGGCATCGGGTTTCAGGTTTCAAGAAAGGCCGCCCGACTCGAACGTGGGACGGCGCGGCGCTCCCTTAGCCTCCGCGCCGTCAGCGGTCGGCGGTCAGCTTTCAGCTTTTTGTTTTTGGCTGACCGCTGACGGCTGACAGCTTTGCGGAAAGGTGCCGACCTTTCCGCAAAACGCTCTTGCTGAAGCCCGAAACCTGAAACCTGAAGCCTCTCTATCCGATGCTCCCCATCACGCCGTCGAGGACGAATTGGACGGCGAGGGCGGCTATGACGACGCCGAGGACGCGCGAGAGGACGCTCGCGCCCGTCTCGCCCATGAGGGCCATGATCCTCGGGGCGAGGAGGAGCGAGGCGAGGGTGAGGAGGAGGACGAAGAGAAGCACGCCGATGAAGAGCGATATCTCCACCGGAGTGCGCCCCGCCGTGAAGAGGAGGACGGCGGCGATGGCCCCCGGCCCGGCGAGGAGCGGTATCGCGAGCGGGAAAACCGTGACGTCCTGGCTGAAATCGTCCTCCTCCTGTTCGCTCACGGTTCGCGCCCGAACCCCTCGAGGACTCGCGAACACCATGTCGAGGGCGAGGATGAAGAGAAGGATGCCCCCCGCTATACGGAAAGCGTCGAGGCTTATGCCGAGTGCGCCGAGAAGCACGTCGCCTATGAGCGCGAAGACGAGGAGGATCGCCGCCCCCACGAACACGCCCCGTATCGCCGTCTCGCGCTTCCTCTTCGCGGAGTATCCGCGGGTGAGCGCGGCTAAGATCGGGGCGAGTCCCGGCGGGTCTATGACGACGAGGAGCGTGATCAAAGAATTGAAGAGAAACTTGGCCATTTATATCGGCGTCCGTCGAAGAGCCGATCCCCGGAGAGCCGATCCCGTGCGTTTCGCGCGCGGATCGCGAACCGCCGACCGCGAGTCGAGGAGAACGATTCGCGCCCGCATAAACTCGATGATCCGATGCGGGTCGCGCCTCGCCGCCCTCGGCTCGCCGGGTCGGGGGCGTTTGCCGCCCGCGATGGCAGGTGGCGTCGCCGCGGATGGGCGCCCGACCGGGACGGCGGAGCGGCGTCGGCACAGTCGATGTCGTGTCCGCGTATCCCGGTGGATGCGGGCATCCGTGCCGGACATCATAAAAGCTCCGGCCTCTCCCACTCGCCGCCTCGGGCGTGATGGTCTATGAAGCCGAGGACGCTCTCGTACCACAGCCGCGAGTTGTTCGGTTTCAAGATCCAATGGTTCTCGTCCGGGAAATACAGGAATTTCGCCTTGACGCCGTGCCTTTTCAAGTCGGTCCACAGCGTGAGGGCTTCGCTTATGGGAACCCGGTAGTCGAGTTCGCCGTGGATGACGAGGGTGGGGGTCTTTATGTCCGCGACGTTCGTGTGCGGGCTGTGTTCGCGGTACTTCGACGGGTCTTTGTACGGGTCGCCGAATTCCCTCTCCCACCACGCCCCGAGGTCGGTGGTCCCGTGGAAGTTCTCGAGGTTCCATAAACTCGCGTGGGTGACGGCGGCCCGGAAACGGTCGGTGCGGCCGACGATCCAATTCGCCATGTACCCGCCGAACGAACCGCCCATCGCGACCGTGCGGGAGCCGTCAATGTCCTCGTGCCCCTCCGCGCCGTCCACCGCGCCCATCACGTCGCCGTATACGATGTCGCCCCATCTCCCCCATCCGCGCCGTATGGCCTCCATTCCGTATCCGGTGGAGAGGGCCGGGTCGGGGAGGAGGACGGCCCACCCTTCGTTTACGAAGACATGCGGGTTCCACCGCCAGTGCCACGAGTTCCACGAGTTGAGTGGCCCGCCGTGGATGAAGACCGCGAGCGGCGCGGGGCTATCCGCCGAAGCCCCCGGCGGAACGAGGAGCCACGACGGCACGGGCGTCCCATCCTCCGCCTCGGCGGCGACACGTTCGACCCCCGCTGGGAGGGACAAATCCTCGATCTCATCGAAGCACGCGAGGAGCCTCGGGCTTTGCTTTTCGGAGCGGGCGTCGAGGGCGACCGGGCGCGGCGGCTCGGTGATGGTCGAGCGGAGGGCGTACAAAGTCCCGCCGTCCGGCGAGGGGTGGAGATCCGTATACGCCCCCTCGCCGCTCAGCCGGAGGACATCCCCGCTTTCGAGGTCGAGGCGGAAGGCGGGGGAGTGGCCCTCGGCGTCGGCGGTGAAGAAGATCGCCTTCGAATCTCCGCCCCACACCGCCCCCGACGGCCACAAGTCGAAACCGGGGAGGAGATCTCGCCCGCCTTCCGTCTCCCCGCCTCCGAGGTCGAAGAGGACGAGGGTATGGTCGCCCGGCTCATCCGGTGTGGACTTCGCTTCGCGGACGGCAACGACGCGCTTCCCGTCCGGCGAGATCGACGGTGAGGAGTACCATGCCTCGTCGTCGGCGAGGGCGCGCGCTTCTCCCGTCTTTGTGTTTATGGCGACGAGGTTGAGGAGTTTTCCGGTCGGGTCTTCGGTGTCGTTCCATCGGCTCGACACGACCGTCGAGCCGTCGGGGGCGATGTCGAAGGAGGAGAGGTCGAGCGAGCGTCCCGGCTCGGGGGTGAGGTCTTTGGCGTTTTCTATCTTCTTTTCGCCGTCCGGTATTTCGGCGAAGTGGAGGCGAGGCTCGCGCGGGCCGAGGAAATGGTCCCAGAAACGGATCGGGTACCCCTCGAAAAGCTGCGCCGAGACCCCCGCATCCTCCCGAGCCTTCTCGAGCTTCGCGTCATCCTCGTCGTCTTTCGCTCCCGGACCCATCCCCGCCGAGAACACGATGGCCCCCGCCTCCCTCGCCACCGCGAACGAGGCGACGCCGCCGGACGGCGCGGCGAGCGGACGCGCCTCGCCGCCCCCCGCCGGGAGGAGCCACAAAGACGGCTTCTCTTTCGCCTCGTCCTCGTCGTCCGGGTTCGGGTGCTTCGAGGTGAAGAGGAGGGAGCCGTCGGGCGCGAACTTCGCGCTCGACTCGCCGGGCTTCGAGCGCGTGAGGCGGCGCGGGGGTTTTTCTCCGTCTTTGTCGAGTTCGTAAACGGCGGTGAGGAGCTTCTTTCCGCCGTCGCCCTCGCGGGCCGCCGACACGACGAGCCGCCCGCCGTCGGGGGAGAGGGAGAGGTTCGAGAGTCGGGGCAGGGCGAGCATGTCGTCAACGGTGAAGGCCGGGGCGTCGCGCTTGTCGTTCGTCATGGCGGGTATGGTAATGAAAGGATGGTCGCTTCGCTCCCGTTCTCAGTTTTTGGTTCTTCGTTTTTCGCTAAAAACCAAAAACTAAAAACGGGAGCGACCGAAGGGAGCGGCCTACGTTTGACCGCCGATGGCAGGGCGGGTACGCTTGTGCGGTGGATATACGCTCGCATTCGCTTTGCTCCGAGGGGGTTCGCGGGGACGTCGAGCCGCCTCGAAACATCCGGGGATGCGCGGTGGAGCCGCCGCCTTTTCCCGGCTCCCGGTTTTTCGAGCTTCGCGGTGTGGGGGAGATGGTTTACTGACGGTCGTTGCGTGGCTCTTCGGGCTTGTGATCGGGAGCTTTTTGAACGTTGTGATACATCGCGTGCCTCTCCGGGAGTCCGTTGCGTGGCCCGGCTCGAAATGCCCCGAGTGCGGAACCTCGATCTCCCCGAAGGACAATATCCCCGTGCTTTCGTACCTCCTCCTTCGCGGAAGGTGCCGGAATTGCGGGGCGTGTATCTCCGCCCGGTATCCGCTCGTCGAGGCGGCGACGGGGGTGCTTTTCGCGCTCGCGGCGTACCGATTCGGTGTGAGCCTCGAACTCGCCGCGGCACTCGTCCTTATACTCGCGGTCGTCTCGCTCGCTATGACCGACCTCGAGCACCGCCTTCTTCCGAACGCGATCGTCGGCCCCGCCGCCGCCGCGGGACTCGCTCTCTCGGTCGCGGCGAGGCCGGAGTGGTGGTGGGTGTATCCGGTGTGCGCGCTCGCCGCCGCCGGGGGGCTTTTCGCGATCGCGCTCTTTTATCCGGGCGGTATGGGGATGGGGGACGTGAAGATGGCGGGGATGCTCGGATGCTTCCTCGGGCCGTATGCGTTATTGGCGGTGTTCATCGGAGCTTTGGCGGGGGCCGCCGTGAGCGGAGTTCTCATGGCCGCCGGGAGGATCGGGCGCCGGACGCACATCCCGTTCGGGACGTTCATGTCGCTCGGAGGGCTCGCCGCACTATTCATCGGGCCGTGGCTGTGGGGCGGATACCTCGGGATGTTTTAGCGGATCGCGAAGCGGAGCGCGTGCGCGGCTTTCGAAGAAAACCGCATGATAGACTTCGTTCACAATGTGAACGGAAGGTGGAGGATGGCTGCGAGGGCGCGGGGGATACGGTTGCCGGAGGAGGTCGAGGAGGAGGTCGAGCGGGAGATGCGGTTGCGGGGCGGCACTTTCACGGAGGTGGCTGTTTCGTTGTTGCGCGAGGCGGTGAGGATGCGGCGGGCGCCGGGGATCGTGTTCATGGACGGGGCCGCCGGGAGGCGGGCGGTGATCGCGGGTACGGGCCTCGATGTTTGGGAGGTCGCGGCGCAGTTGCGCGAGTCCGGCGGGGAGGTGGAGGAATTGGGGGAGTTCTTCCCGTGGCTGAGCCGGGCGCAGATCTCCTCGGCCCTCGCGTACTATGAGCTATACCCGGATGAGATAGACGCCCGCATAGAGCGCGAGGAGTCGTGGACGCCGGAGCGCCTGTGGAGCGAGCATCCCTTCATGCGCCCGCGAGGTGTGGATGCGCCGAAAGGCCATTGAAATACCTCTTCGATGAGGATCTCCCCTCGAAGGCGGCGGAGATCTCCCGCAGACTCGGGATGGACGCCGTGAGCATCCACGACCTCGACCGCCGGGGCATCCCCGACGACGCGCAACTGCGTTTCGCGGCGAGGGAAGGGAGGGTCTTCGTCACCCGCAACCGCGACGACTTCCAGCTTCTCACCATCGAGTTTTTCAGGGCGGGCGACGCCCACCCCGGCGTGCTTATCGCGGGGCGCCATCTTCCCGGAAACAGGCCGGAGAGGATAGCCCATGCCCTCGAAAGATGGCACGAAGCCCGCGAAGAAACCCCCGAGTCGTTCGGAGCGTACGTAATAGACTTTCTTTGAGCGGAGCGCGTGCGCGGGTTTCGGCGAAGACGGGAACCGCTATGTTCCGGCTTTCTCTATGTCCACGGCGAGGTTCTCGGCCTGGAGGAGCTCCATGTATAGCTCGGCGAGTTCCTTGTGGCAGCTTTTGACTATGGCTTGGCCGGAGGAGTGGGCCTCCCACATGATGCGGATGGCTTTGGCGACGGTCATGCCGGGGATGATCTTTTTTAGGACGATGACGACTTTCGGCATGGAGTTGTTCCAGTCGTTGTGGAGCATGACGTTCCACGGGGGTTCGGTTCTGCTTTTGTTCGATGTTCGGGTCGCATTCCCTTTTTTGACCTTCGTCGCCGCCATCGTGGTTCCCTTCTTTCGCCGAGGATCTTCCCGAAGGCATTTTCCCAGTCGTCGAGGATTCACACATCGCCCGGAGGTACTGTTTTGGGATTGATGCGTGGTATTGAGCCGGGGTGCATCCATCCGCCGCCTCCGCGAGGCAGCCCGCCACGGCATGGCGCACAATGACCGCCCGATACCGGCCAACGCCGAGGCGAACCCGAATACCCACGAAAAACGCCCCGTGTTCGCGTGCGGCGAAGGGGGGCGCGACCTTTGGTGGAGAAGTGTATTTGTCAGGGTTCTTTATAGATGTCTTTTCTGTGTTTGCAGTACAAAATCAGCACGAGGCTTTCCCGATCACGCACTTCGTAACGTACCCGGTAGTCTCCGATGCGGATTCGGTATTCGTTTTCCTTGCCTTTTAGCTCGACGCATCCACGAGGTCTCGGCTCCTTTTCCAGCGCGGCGATCCGATCAAGCACGCGACTAGCGATGTTGTCTGGAAGCCGATCGAGTTGCTTCTCCACCGGCTTCGGTATCGCGACCCGGTAGCCGGTGGAGATTAGCTTTCTCCCCGCCGCTTCGCGATGTATTCGCCGATGCCGACGTAGTCTTCGCTCTCGTAGGCGGCGCGCGCGGCCCGGATGTCGGCTTCGGTTTGCGGACTCTCCTCGGCGTCGGCTTCGATCTGCTCGTCGAGGGAGTCGCGGAGCAGGATCTTGTCTTCCAAAGACAGCTCGGAGACCGAGCCAAGCAGAGTCTCGAAGGGAACGGGAACTCTTATGTTTCCAGCCATCTCTCGTCGCTCCTCGCGCTCGTGAATTCCGGCTTCATTTTACAGGAACGCCGGAGATGCGCCCCGACGGCCTCCATCGCATGCCGCGTGGACCTTCGACCCGCCCTATGAAGAAGCGCCCCGCGTTCGCGCGCGACGATGGAGGACGCATCCCTCGACTCATGCTTGCGACGCCCCGGTGCCTTCGCCGCGCCGCGACCCGTCAAACGCCGCTTCCGGCCCGCGGCCTCCGGGGATCGAAGCCGGAAGAACGGCGTGCCACCTTCACCTTCCTTTGTTGCCTTTGCCTTTCCCGTTTCCGCCCGAATCGCCGTCCCTCGGCTCCCCGGCCTCCGGAGCCTCGTCCTCCGGCCCCCCGCCGTCCGAGCCGTCGCCCGGAGCTTCGCCACCGGAACCCCCGCCGCCGCTCCCGCCGGAGCCGTCGTCATCCGGAATGCCGCCGCCCGAGACGTCGTCGCTGGGATCCCCGCCTTCCGGGCCGTTGTCTCCCGGAATGCCGCCATCGCCGGGATCGCCGCCTCCGGGAGCTTCGCC
Organism: Rubrobacter sp.; assembly: GCA_013697825.1. Taxonomy (GTDB): domain Bacteria; phylum Actinomycetota; class Rubrobacteria; order Rubrobacterales; family Rubrobacteraceae; genus JACCWD01. The sequence goes on along the minus strand of JACCWD010000187.1, from coordinate 2,821 downwards.
CTCGTTCGGAGCTTCGCCTCCGGGGGCTTCGCCTTCCGGCTCCCCTTCGGTCGGAGTTCCGCCGCCCGAAGCGCCGCCGGATTCGGCGTTCCCCCACGAGTCGGTGAAGCTCGTATCGGGTGGTACGGCGGCACTTTCGCTGACGGCGTACGTCGTCCTTCCGGTGAGTTCGCGCTTTATCCAAAACGTCCGCCCCGACTCGCTGCTCACGCCGATGTACGCCACAAACGGAGTATCGGTGGTTATGCCGACCACGCGAGGCCCATTGCCGTCCGGAGCGTCGGCGTATGAATACACTGGCTGCCGCTCCGACATGGGCGCATAATCGTTCGCGTCGCCCTCCATGCCCGAAAAATCCCCGCGCTCGGTTCCATATTCCGCCACCGCGCCGAGGGCGTTCCGGGCGGCGGACTGCGCCGAAGCATCCTGCGCGTTCGCCCGCTGCCCGAAGAACATCGGAATGGCGATCCCCGCGAGTATCCCGATGATGATCACGACCACGAGCACCTCGACGAGGGTGAAGCCTCGTTCTCCGCTCATGTTTTCTTTCGTGAGTTTCACTTCCACCCTCTTCCTTTTATGGAAAAGCGTCTCCGCGAAGGAGGGTGTTCGGTTCGCGCCTCTTGTATATTTGGAAGATGGACATCGTTTATGATCATCGCGGCATGCCGATTCGTTTGACGGACGGGCGGAAAGCGCATATTCTGGAACATCCTGAAATGTCCGGCATGGAGGCGGGGATCTCCGACACGCTTCGGAGGCCCGAGAGCGTCGTCCGGTCGAGGAGTGATGAGGAGACCCGGCTTTATTATCGGTTTCATCCCGAGACCCCGGTGGGGGCGAAGTTCTTGTGCGTCGTGGTGAAAGTTCGGTCGGAGGACTGAGAGGCCATATGGAGCGAAGAGCCATAGAACTTTGGTACGACCCCGAAGGCGACTTCATGGAAGTCATCTTCGACGAAAAGGCGGGCTACTTCCGCGAGACGAAGGACGATCGGGTGATGGAGAAAGTGGACGCCGACGGCAACGTCCTCGGCTTCTCCGTGATGAAAGTCAGTTCCCTCAAAGGAAAACCCTTCGAAGTCGCCCTCGCCTGACCGTGCCGCCGCGCCACGCGGCATCCCATATTCCAACGATACGGAACCCGGACTCACCGCGCCACGCTCCCCGGTTGTGATCTCGTGCGTCGGACGCGCTCTCATCCTCTCTCTCCCTTATGAGTAAGCGCCCCCGCGAAGGAGGGCGCTTACCCAATAAGCTATTTTAGATTTTAGTTCGTCTGTGTTATCTTGCCTGTCCCAGTGGCCGTGCGGGCTATCTGGAATGTGTTGCCACTGTCGCTTAGAGTGTCAAGCGTATAGCCATCATCAGCGGCACCCGTAATCTGAACTTCGCCCGCAGCCGGGGCTGCGGCCACCCACACGATAGAAGGCTCAATCTCGAGCATAGCTGCCGGGGTAGCACCCGTAAAGGTTTGATCGTCCACATAGAAAGTTTCCATAGCGGAAGCACCGCTCCTCAAGTTGGAGGTTGCCGAAGCATCTTGCGCCCGCTCCCTCTGACCAAGAAAAATTGGAATAGCGATAGCTGCCAAAATTCCAATGATGATGACGACGACGAGGAGTTCGATGAGGGTGAAGCCCCGTTCGTCTCGCTTGACTTCCTGCATTTCGCGGAGCTTTCTTCCAAACCAATCCAGCATGAACCGTCCTCCTTGTTTGTTTTTGCCACTCAGTGGATTCTTCGTGACTGGTTCTCTCGCCTACGAAACAGTTAAACGTTTGGTGTGAGTTATACGGTGAAGATTTGAGCGGAAGGTGCCCACCCCCTAGAGTTGGCTTGCCTAAGCCGTTTCCTACAGGGAAAGGAGCCGACTCCTCATGCTCGACGTGGACACCTTCCTCACCACACTCTATGTCATTGCGGACGACTTCTGCCAGTCCCATCGGAGCGAACAGCGACGTCCCGGACCCGAGTCCTCCCTCTCTGAGAGTGAAGTCATCACCCTCGCCGTCTTCGCCCGTTGGTCTCGATTTGCCAGCGAGCGAGACTTCTACCGCTACGCTGAGGGTCATCTCCGAGGAGCGTTCCCCACCCTGCCCGACCTTTCTCAGTTCAATCGGCTCATGCGCCTCTATGCGGACACCATCGAGGAGATAGCCTTGCATATGGCGCAGATCATGGAGGACAGCGGACGTCCCTATCAGGCTCTGGACGCCTCGGCGATGCCCGTCCGGGACGTAAAACGCTGCGGCCACAGCTGGCTTGCAGGCTACGCTGACATCGGCTGGTTCAACAGTCTGGGATGGCACGAAGGGTTCTCCCTTTTGACCGCCGTTGAACCTTCCGGCGTGATTACGAGCTTTTGTTTCGGGGCCGCCTCTACTGCCGACCAGCCTCTGGCCGAAGCCTTCTTCGACGCCAGGTCCAATCCGAATCCCAGGCTCAAAAGCGTGGGCTCGGCCTTCTCGAGAGCTTACGTTGCTGACAAGGGCTTCGAGGGCGTTGAAAACCATCGACGCTGGCTCGAGAGCTACGGTGCAGATGTTATCCATCCGCCCAAGCGCAACTCCAGAAAGCCCTGGCCCAAACGCCTCAGGCGGTGGGTGGCCTCCATCCGCCAGATCGTTGAAAGCGTCTACGATAAGCTGTTCAACACTTTCGGCCTGTGGCGGGAGCGACCCCACGAGCTCACGGGGTTGCGGGCGCGACTGGCGGCGAGGGCGGCGCTGCACAACTTCTCGATCTGGCTCAACGGGCAACTCGGTCGCCCTCGGCTGGCCTTCGCTGACTTGTTGGGATGGTGAGCTCACTATTCACAC
>JACCWD010000135.1 GCA_013697825.1 Rubrobacter sp. | reverse complement strand
TCGGGCAAAAGCCCCGCTAATGGCGGTGTTTTCGCATGGGTGTTCGGGGTGGGCGCCGCGCTCTTCGCCTTCTCGATGTACGTGGCGACGCTCGCGCCGACGGTTCTTTATTACGAGCAGCCGATTTTGCTCGACTCGGCGATGCTTCAGGTTCAGGCGATAGTCCTCGGGATACCGGGCGGGACGGGGAGCCCTTCGTGGGTGATGCTGACTCATCTTTTCACATACCTTCCGCTCGGCGACCCGGCGTACCGGACGAACCTCTCCTCGGCGGCGTATTCCGCTGCGGCGGTGGGGCTCGTGTACGCCGCCGGGTTCTTGTTGAGTCGGAGGGTGGCCGCGGCGGCGGTCGGGGCTTTGGCGTTCGGGTTCGGGACGACGCTGTGGAGCCAGGCGGTGATGGCCGAGGTGTATCCGCTGAACGCTCTCTTCATCATGGCCCCGGTCGTCTCCCTCCTTCTCTGGCGGAAGACGCGCCGCGACCGATACCTCCTCATCGCGTGCCTCCTCATGGGTCTCGCGCTCACGAACCATATAACGAGCGGATTATTGCTTCCGGCGTCGTTTCTCTTCGTCGCGCTCGTTGACTGGCGGAAGCTCTTCGAATGGAGGCTCGCGCTAAAGGGAGCGGGGCTTTTCGTCGTCGGGCTTCTTCCGTACCTTTATTTGCCGATACGGGCTTCGATGGAACCCGCGCTAAACGAGTGGAACCCGACGAGCTTCGAGCGTTTCTGGTACCTCGTGAGCGGCGGCGACCACCACGTGAACAGCTTCGCGTTCGGCCCGGCGCAAATTCCGGGGCGGTTCGCGCTTTATGTGGACTATCTCCTCCAGAATTTCCACTGGAGCCTCATAGCAGCCGCCATAGTCGGAATGGCTCTTCTCGTCGCGCGCGACCGGGCCGCCGCCGCGCTCGTGTTTTTTCTGTGGGCGGGGTGGACGTTCCACGCCATCGAATACAACATCTTCGACTTCAATTTGTATTTCATAACGACGTACGCGATGGTCGCGCTCATGGTGGCTTTCGGCCTCGCCGGAATGCTCTGGGCCATCGAGGATGCCGTTTCGAGGTTTCCGCGGACGGCCCGGTTCGCCGCCGTCGGGGTCGTCTCGATACTTTTCCTCGTTCCGGCGGTGATGAAGCTCGGCCCCGCGTACGCGGAGAACGACATGAGCGGGGATTATCGGGGGAGGGAGGTCATCGAGACGGTCGCGGCGGAGGCGGAGGAAGGGGCGACGGTACTCCATCACAGGAGCAGTTTATGGTACATGGTTCTCGTGGAGGAGAGGCGCCGGGATCTCACGCTCGCCGACCCGTGGGCGCCCGGGCGGGTCCGATACACCGACATCGTATGGCCCGACGACATAAACCACATAACGACGGATCTTCGATATGGGACGAACGACTATACCGGGGTTTCGACGGCGAGGATCACCGCCCGCGACGGGGCCGTGTACATCCTCGACCAAGACAGCGCGAACTCCCGGTACTTCACCGACGTCGGCTTCGACATAGTACGGGTGGAGGAAGATATCCTTTATGAACTCGTCGCTCCATGAAAAACCGGTAGTGGGGAGTCGGGAGGCCGCATCGCGCTTCGGGAGTCGGGAAAGGCATGGAGGCGAAACGCATCCTCGCCGTCGCGTCGTTCGAGTTCGGCGCGGGCCTCTTGGGCGGGGAGGCGGGAAAAGCGAAGAGGCGACGCCCGCGCCGCCGAGGTGTCCGGTCGAATCCATCGGGCGGGAAGCGGAAATGCCGGAAGCGGGGAGGCCGCGTCGCTTCGCTTTCGGCTTCGCTCGCTTCGAGAGCCGGGAAAGGCACGTGGTCGAAACTTATCCCCTCCGTCGTGTGAAAGCCGGAAGTGGGAAGTCGGAAGGGCGGGTGTCGAAAACCGCTTCGGCCATTGCTCCGCTCGCTTCGGGAGTCGGGAAAAGCATGGGGCGAGAACCGCACCGCCACCGCGATGTTCGAGTCCGGTGAAAGCCGCTCGGGCGAGGAGGCGGAAGTGCGTGGGAGGAGAAAGTCGGGAGCCACCCGACTCCCGAAGCGGAGCGACGAAGGCGAAGCCGAAGGAGCGGAGCGCCTCCCGACTCCCGGCGAGCGAAGCGAGCAAAGGCTCCCGACTCCCGGTTTTTCTATCCCGGCTTCGTTACGAGCTTGCCGTACGTTTTTCGCCCGCCGAGTTCTACGAGCGCGTCGGAGACTTCCTCGAAAGGGACGACCGAATGGATGAGGGGGGATATGCTCCCCGCTTCGTATAGGCGCATGATCTCTTCATGGGTTTCGCGGACGAGGTGCGGGTGGATGCGATTGTAAAGACCCCAGTGAAGCCCGACGACGGAATAGTTTTTTATGAGGGCGTGGTTCGTCGGGGCTTCGGCGATGCGCCCTCCGGCGAAGCCGATTATGACGATCCGGCCCTCGAACGCCACGCACCGGCGCGAGCCGTCGAAGACATCGCCCCCGACGGGATCGAAGATAACGTCCGCGCCGCGACCCTCCGTCGCCTCCTTCACCGCCGGAATGAAATCCTCCTCGCGGTAGTCAATGGCGATGTCCGCGCCGAGCTTCCGGCACACCTCGACTTTTTCTTCTCCGCCCGCCGTGGCGATGACATTCGCTCCGTCGGCCTTCGCGAGTTGAATCGCCGCCGAGCCGACGCCCCCCGCCCCGGCATGCACGAGAACGGTCTCGCCTTCGGAGAGGTTCGCCCGGCGGTGGAGGGCGAAATGGGCGGTCTGGAAGATGATGTGCATCGCCGCCGCGTCCTCGAAGGGCATCGAGTCCGGGATGGGAAAGAGGGCATCCTCGGAAACCGCGACTCTCCCCGAGTATCCGCCCGCCGGGAACGGGGTGGCGATGACGCGCGCTCCGGTCTCGGCCACCGTTCCGGCGACTTCGCCTCCCGGTGAGAACGGGAGTTCCGGCCTTTCCTGATATTCGCCCCGGCACATGAGGATGTCGAAGAAGTTGAGCGCCGCCGCCTCGACTTCGACGATGGATTCGCCGTTTTCGGGTTCCGGATCCTCGATTTCCTCGAGTTTCAAAACGTCTTTCGGGTCTCCGAGTTCGTGGACTCGCCAGGCTTTCGTCATCTTTCCCTCCGTTCGCGGTGTTCTCGTTTCGGAGCTTAACATTTGCCGCGACGACCGCCTCGGATAGAATTTCGCCGTGATCCGAGCCGTGGACATCCGCGATGAAAACATGGCCCGCGCCGTCTTCGAATTGCAAAGACGTTCGTACGCGGTCGAGGCAGAGATCATCGGCTCGCGCGAGCTTCCGCCGCTCCATGAAACGCTCGAAGACCTCCGATCCTCCGGCGAGGACTTCCACGGATGCTTCATCGAAGGAACTCTCGCGGGAGCGATCTCCACGAAGAAGAGCGGGGATATCCTCGACATCCACCGCCTCTTCGTCGGCCTGGAATACTTCCGGCGCGGTATCGCGAGTTCGATGCTCCGTCACGTCGAAGGGGCCGAGGAGTGGGAGAAAATCACCGTCTCCACCGGGGCGGAGAACGCGCCCGCGAAGGGGCTTTATCTCTCGCGCGGGTTCGTGGAGGTGGGGGAGGACGAGGTGGTTCCGGGGTTGTTCGTGGCGCGGTTCGAGAAGGAGGGGCGAAGGAGGGTGTAAATCAACGTACAAAGCCGCATCCCGCCCTCGTGCAGAATTGCGAAAAGGGAAAAGATGAAAATACGCCTCACACAAGACCATCCCAGATACGCCCGTCTCACGAAAGACATCATCGTGGACGCCGAACCCATCGCCGACCCGCCGGAGTTGATGCGGGTGAAGTGCTTCGGTGCTTTCGAGAACGGGGCGCTCGTGCAAAGTTGGGAGCTTGTTTTGCTCGACGAAGATTTCGAGGCGCTCCTGAACGAGGGATAAGCATCCGCTGGCAAGTTCTTTATGTCGCAGGGTTTTCGTAAACGCGAACACCATGGGCCTTCCCGTCGGAAGGTTCCGCCCTCGCTGGCGCGTCTTTCGCGCCGCTGTTAAGCTCTCCGGGAAATTCGAACACAAGGGAGAAAGCCATGCTTCGAGTGAGAGACACGATGACCCGCGACGTCGCCACCCTCGGGCCGGAGGCGAGCGTCGCGCAGGCGTGGACTTTGTGCCGCGAGCGGAAGGTTCGCCACATACCCATCGTCGAGGACGGGCGGATCGTCGGGCTTATCTCCGACCGCGACCTCCGCGACGCGAGTCCCGTGAGGAAGACAGGCGACGGCGGCGAGGAGAACGTCTTCGGGTGGGCGAGCATGCGCGACATCATGAGCGCGAGTCCGGTGACGATCGGGCCGTACGACACGATCGACCACGCGGCGAAGGAGATACACGAGCGGAGGATCGGGTGCCTCCCCGTCGTCGAGGACGGGAAGCTCGTCGGCATCATCACCTCCTCGGACATGATGCGGACGCTCATAGACCTCTTCGGAGCGGGGAACCGGGGAACGTGGATCGAGGTCGAAGTCCCGAACGAGCCGGGAACCCTCGCGACCATCGTGGAAACCGTGCGCGAGAAGCGCGTGAACGTCGCGAGCGTCTTCGTCGCCCCCGCCCACCGGGCCGCGAACCGAACCATCGTCCTCCGCCTCGAAACCACGAACCCGAAGGGCATCGTGAAAAGCCTCGAAGACGCGGGCTACGACGTGTCCACCGTCGAGTCGTCCGCCGCCTTCGAGACGAACCACGAGGAGAAGTAGGTTTCAGGCATCAGGTTTCAGGCTTCAGGTTTTTGCGGCGGATCTTTTCCCGACTGTCGCAGAGTTCGGGAATGGCGTGATCGTCTCCTTTTGCGCGACGACTCGCCTCGACGGTTTTTCCTGATGCCTGAAGCCCGATGCCTGAAACCTTAAAGAAATCTATCCACTGAAAATCCCGCCCACTCCCGGCTTCAGCTTTCCGTCCTCGTCGAGATAGTCGCTCCACGACCGCTTCGGGGCGTAGCCGAGCATGTCCATCGCTTTTTTGGACGAGAGGCCGGAGGCGTCCTCGCGGTCGAGGGGCTTTATCTCGATGTCGCCGCCGTAGTATTTGCGGACGATCTCCTCGAAGGGACGGCTTCCCACGTTGTCCGGGGAGGCGATATAGAAAACCTCGTGGCCGGGGAGGTCGCTCTCGGCGGCGAGGACGATGGCGTCGGCGAGGTCGTATACGTCTATGTAGCTCCAGAAATTCGGTGAGAGGAGGCTCTCGTCCCGGACTTGCGGACCGAGGTTCCGCTCGTAGTTCCCCTCGTGCTGAACCCAGCATGGCCGGATCGAGACCGCCCGTATGTCGCTCCGCCGGATCGCAGCATCCATGAGTTGCTCGCCGAAGTGCTTCGCTGTCGCGTACGGGTCTTGTGTGCGAATCGGATGCTCCTCATCCACCGGAACATAGTCCGGCAGAAAATCCCGCTCGGGGAAGAAGAACCCCGGAACCGTCTCGCTCGATATGTTCACGAACCTCGGAACCCCCCACCGAACCGCCGCTTCGAGCGTATTGAAAACCCCCATGAGGTTGTTTTGGAAGACGACGTGCGGTGGATTGCGTGTCGGCTCGGGCAACGCCGCCGCGTGGACGACCGCGTCGGCTCCGCGCACGACGGCGAACATGTCGCCCGCGTCGGTGGCGTCGGCTTGCATGTAGTCGGCTTCGCCTTCTCCTTGCCGCTCGAAGGTCGGCGGGAAGATGTCCGAGGCTCGAACGTCGTGGCCCGCTTTCTGGAACGCCGCGACCGCAGCCCGTCCCACTTTTCCACGCGCTCCCGTTACGAGTACCTTCATGTTCCCCTCCGTTTCGCGCCGGAGCCTCCGGCATCGCTTCTTCGAGTACTCTTCCGTTTTACCCGATGACGGACTTTATGATGCCGCGCCAGAAACCGTTGCGCTCGCCCGGCGCGAACGGGAGATAAAGCGCGACGCGATCCACGGCCCCCTCGTACTTCTCCCGGAGCTTCGCCCCGACCTCCTCCGGCGCGGCCTCGACGGCGAAGGCCGCGAGCATCTCGTCGGTGATGAGATCCGGCATCTCACGCCACTTCTTCTCACGCGCCAGCCCGGAGAGCGCATCCCCGACCTCGCCCCACCCGTGCGCTTCGAGAACCGTCCGGTACGTCGGGGTCGAGGCGTAAAACGCGGTCTGCGAACGCATCGCCTCGCGCTGCGCGGATATCTCCTCTTCGTTCCCGCCCGTGATGACGAAGACGGCGGTCGCGAGCTTTATGTCCGATGCCGAACGACCCGCTTTCTTCGCGCCCTCCTCGATGGCCGGGTTCACGACCTTCCTCACGTACTCCGGCGTGTGGAAGGGGTGGACGTGGAAGCCGTCGCACACCTCCCCGGCGACCCTCGCGAGAGCGGTGTTCACGCCCGCGATGTATATGGGGATGGAGGGGTTCTCGATCGGGCCGGGGTTGAAAAACGGCGTCATGAGCGTGTGCTCGTAAAACTCGCCCTCGTATTTGAGCGGCCCTTCGCTTTGGAACGACTCCCATATCGCCCGCACGGCTCCGATATAGTCTTTCAGCCGCGCCGCCGGACTTGACCACTCCATCGAGAAGCGGCGGACGATGTGCGGCTTAACTTGTGTGCCGAGGCCCAAAATGAAGCGTCCGTCGGAGAGGTTTTGGATGTCCCACGCGGTTTGGGCGATCTCCATCGGCGAGCGCGAGAACGCGATCGCGACCGACGTGAGGAGGTCGAGGTTCTCCGTCCCGTTCGCCGCGATGGCGAGGGGGATGAACGAGTCGTGCTTCGTCTCCGAAGAAATGATGCCGGAGAAGCCCATCTCGTCGGCGGCGCGGGCGATGGGGTCGGTGTTTTTGAGGTTCTTCCCCTCGACACCGAGGTTTACGTCGAGTTTCATCGTTCGCTCCCGGCTCTTTTTTCGATGAGTTTTTCTCCTTTGGAGGTGAGGGAAAACCATGCGACCTCGCCGAGAAGGGGGGGGCTTTCGCCTTCGCGCCACTCGGCGGCTATTTTCACGGCTGCGTCGTCGCCTTTTTCCGGCCACGGCTCGAAGCCCGGAGCGTCTCCCATCGGGACGCCAGCGAGGATCCATTCAGATGAGAGCCAGTCATGGACGAGCTTGAGCGTTATTTCCCGGACGACGGAGGGGTCTTCGACGCCGAGCGCGTCGCTCACCCTGTCGGCGAGCGTCCAAATTCCCTCGTAGTCTTCGGAGAGGTCTTCGAGGAAGACCCGCTCTATCTCATCCAGCTTGCTTACGGTCTTCATAGCCTCACTCGAACTTGATCTTTGTTATCTCCGGCACGTAACTAATCCTAACATCGATGGTCGGCTCGCCGCTCAACGAGGAGCCGCGAAGCCCGGCCCTCTCCTCGCCCCCGAGACTCACGTAACGACCGGGATAACGCCCGGCCTCCTCGACATCCCCGATCTCCACAAGCCGGGCGAATATCTCATCGGCGGCCTCCTTGCCCCCCGGCAAAACCCTCACGGTTCCCGTGCGCGAGCGACCGGGAACCCCCACCGGGCTTCCGTCCGGCACGAGAAGCTCGCGTACTCTTCGGCGACGGAGGTCTTTGATCCCTTCATCCACTTTACGGCACGAGGATGAGCTTGCCCGTCGTCTTTCGTCCTTGAAGATCCCGGTGCGCCTCCGCCGCGTCGGCGAGAGAATACGCGCCGCCGATGCGTACATTCAATGAGCCGTTCCCGACCCACGATAATATGCTCTCGGCCCGCCAGAGAAGCTCTTCGCGGTCGGCGGTGTACTGCGCGAGCGCGGGCCGCGTCACGAAGAGGCCGCCTTTCTGGTTCAAAGTCTGAAGGTCGAAGGGCGGAACCGGGCCGCTCGCCGCCCCGTAGAGAACCATGTATCCGCGCCTCTTCAACGAGTCGAGGCTCCCCTCGAAGGTGTCCTTCCCGACACCGTCGTATACGACGTCCACGCCCTCGCCGCCGGTGAGGCTTCTCGTCTCCTCGGCGAAGTTTTTCTCGGTATAAAGGATGACTTCGTCGGCTCCGGCTTCTTTGGCGAGGTTCGCTTTCTCCTCGGTTCCGGCGGTTCCGATGACTTTCGCGCCGCGCATCTTCGCCATTTGGCACATGAGGAGGCCGACGCCGCCCGCCGCCGCGTGGATGAGGGCGGTGTGTCCTTTTTCGAGGGGGAACGTGGAGTGGGTGAGGTAGTGGGCGGTCATTCCCTGGAGCATGAGGGCGGCGGCGACCCGCGCCTCCACGAGCGTCACGTTCACCGGGACGAGGTTCTTCACCGGGACGGCGGCGTACTCGGCGTACGAGCCGAGGATGCTCGCGTACGCGACGAAGTCCCCGACCGATACCTCGTCCACGCCGTCCCCGACGGCGGCGACCTCTCCCGCGCCTTCCTGTCCGAGGGTGAAGGGGGTGGGTATCGGGTAAATTCCCTCGCGCTGGTACGTGTCTATATAGTTCACCCCGGCGGCGGAGATTTTGACGAGGGCTTCGCCCGCGCCCGGCTCGGGGGTTTCGACGTCCTCGAAGCTCAAAACCTCCGGGCCGCCGTTCTCGTTCACCTTTATCGCTTTCATGGTCTCCCCTTTCCGTGGAAGTTCGATGGCCTTTTCGGAACATTTTAGCGGGAAGGCGGCGGAAGAATCTCGGGATCGTTTGCATCCCCCGCATTTGCGGGTAAAACTATGACCATGCAACAGGCGACCCTCGGAAACAGATATCGTTTGCTCGACAAGCTCGGCGACGGCGGCATGGCGAAGGTATACCTCGCCCATGACGAAGTCCTCGGGCGCGACGTCGCGGTGAAGATGCTCCGCGAGCAGTTCACCGATGACGAGGAGTTCGTCGAGAGGTTCCGCCGGGAAGCGAGGAGCGCGGCGTCGCTGAGGCACCCGAGCATCGTCCAAATCTACGATCAAGGCAAAGCCGACGACGGATCCCACTTCATGGCGATGGAGTACGTCTCCGGCGGGACATTGAAAGAGAAGATCCTCGACCGGGGCCGGCTCTCTCCGGAAGAGGCGGCGTCCGTCGCCCTCAAAGTGGCCGAAGCCCTCGGGGCCGCGCATGAGAAGGGCGTCATCCACCGCGACATAAAGCCGCAAAACGTGCTTCTCACGGAGTCGGGGGAGCCGAAGGTGGCGGATTTCGGGATCGCCCGCGCCGCCTCGGCGGCGACTATTTCGCAGACGAGCCGCGTCCTCGGAACCGCCGGGTACATGTCCCCCGAACAGGCTCTCGGAGAGAGGGCGTGTCCGAGGAGCGACCTTTATTCGCTCGGGGTCGTGCTTTACGAGATGCTCGTCGGGAAGCTTCCCTACGAGGCCGACACGCCCGTGGCGGTCGCGGTGAAGCATATAAACGAGCCGCCGCCCTCGCCGGGCGAGGTCAATGAGAACGTCCCGGCGAGCCTCGGCTCGATCACGCTCAAGCTCCTCGCGAAGAACCGCGAGGATCGGTACCCGGACGCCGCCGCCCTCGCCGGGGACCTTCGGCGCGTCCTCGACGGCCTCCCGCCGAGGGGGGTGGAGGATCGTTTCGTACCCTCCCCGAGGCGGCCTGACGACGCGCCGACCACGGTTTCCCCCGCCGCGAAGGCTCGAAAGAGGAGAAAATGGGGATGGATGCGGGCCGCCGTCGCCGTCGCCGCCGGACTTCTCCTTTTTGGGGGCGTGGTCTTCGCGGCGGTCGAGGCTCCGTGGGAGGAGACGGCGGAGACGGTGGGAACCGAAGCTCCCGCCGAGCCTCCGGAGCCGTCCTCCGAGGTTCCCGACGTCGTCGGCCTTTCGGAGGACGAGGCGCGCGAGGCGCTCACGGGCGAGGGCTTCGAGGTTCGGGCGCGGGGCGCGGAAAGCTCCGAGGCCGACGAAGGGAATGTTCTCCGACAGACTGTCGCCGCCAGATCGGAGGCCGAGGAGGGTTCGACGGTGGGGATCACAATCGGCGAAGGCCCAGCCTCCGTCGAAACCCCGAGCCTCGCAAACGAGTCCGAGGCCGCCTCGCAACTCGAAGAGGCGAACCTCGAGCTCGGCGACGTCTCGTACTCCCCGAGCAACGAGGCGCCGGGCGCAATAATCTCCCAGTCCCCGACCGCCGGAACCGAGGTCGAAGAAGGAACCGCCGTGGACATAGTCGTAAGCACCGGGCCGGAAGAGGCCGCGGAGCCCGCGCCGCAGACCGCTCCCGCCGCGCCAGAGTCCGCGCCGCAGCCTGTGGAGCCGGAGCCCGAGCCTGTGGAACCCGCGCCGCAGCCTGTGGGGCCCGCTCCCGAGCCTGTGGAACCCGCTCCCGAGCCGGAGTCTGCGCCGCAGCCCGCCGAGCCGCAGCAACCCGCGCAGTCGGGCGGCTCCGGGAACTCGATGGCTAACGACATTATTGACGACATCTTCGACGACGTGGGCATAGAGAGATGAGCAGCGCGAGTCGCGCATAGCGAGTCGCGAGTCGGGAAAATACGCCGGGCGAGCCGCTTCGTGGGAACCAAACCCGGCATCATGGTGGATGCCCGCCCGAGCGCGCCCCATTCCGCCGGGGCGGCTTTCTCGTCAAATTGGCTTTCTCGTCGAATCGGCTTTCTCGTCGAATCGGCTTTCTCGTCGGGAGGCGCTCCACCGGAGCGTTTCCACGGGCGGCGGCTCGGCCTCGTTGCCAAAGGTCATATCCGGTTCGAGATCGGCGGCGTGCGCCTCCCGGCGTTTCGAGAGCGGCCTTCTCCTCTGATATATTCCCTCCCGGATTGTCCACGACGGCAAGGGGCGGGTATATGGCGACGGTGCGCGACGTTACGCGGAACCTCCTCCGGGAGCTTTACATGACGACTATATTCGGGAACCCCGGCTCGACAGAGCTTCCGATGCTCCGCGATTTCCCGGAAGATTTCCGGTACATACTCGCCCTCCATGAGGCGTCCGCGCTCGGGATGGCGGAGGGATATGCCCGGGCCACCGGGAACGCCGCCCTCGTGAACCTCCACACCGCGCCGGGCCTCGGGAACGCGATGGGCGCGATGGTCACGGCGTTCCACAACAAAACCCCGCTCGTCGTCACCGCCGGGCAACAACACCGCGATCACATCGCCCTCGAACCCCTCCTCACCGGAAAGCTCGTCGAACTCGCGAAACCGTACGTGAAACGGAGCCACGAGCCTTTGCGGGCTGAGGACGTGCCGGGAGAAATACTCCGCGCATACCACACGGCGATGACCCCTCCGTGCGGCCCGGTATTCGTCTCCATCCCGATGGACGACTGGGACGCGGAGGCCGAGGGGGTCGAGGCGAGGGAAGTCTCCCATAAACTCTCCCCCGACCCGGAAGCCCTCCGCAAAGCGGCGGACATCCTCCGCGACTCCCGGAATCCCGCCATCGTCGTCGGGCCGGGCGTCGCCCGCTCCCGGAGCTTCCGCGAGGTCGTCGCGCTCGCCGAGGCGTTGCGCGCCCCGGTTTTTCAGGAAGGCGTATCGCCGCTCGCGGGCTTCCCGCAAAACCACCCGCTCTTCGGCGGCTTCATGCCCCTCGCGCAGAAACCCGTCGCCGAGAAGCTCTCCCCGTACGACGCCATCCTCGTCCTCGGGACGCAAGTTTTCACATACTATCCATACGTTCCCGGCCCCATCGTCGAAGGTGGAGCCAAAATTGTCCACATAACCGACGACCCGGAGGAGGCGGCCGCCGCGCCCGTCGGTACGAGCGTCGTCGGCGATGTCGCCCTCGCCGCCGGGAGCCTCTTCGAGATGCTCCCGGAAGCGAACCGCCCCATGCCGCCCGCGCCCGAACCTCCGCCGAAGCCCGAAGCCACGTCGCCGATGAGCGTGGATTTCGCCCTCCACGCGCTCGCGGAGCTTCTCCCGGAGGACGTTGTCGTCTCCGACGAATCCACGTCGAGCAAAGCCAAACTCCACAAATACATAAAAGTGGACGACCCGCTCGGGTACATAACCTCGGCGGCGGGCGGCCTCGGATTTTGCATGCCCGCCGCCGTCGGGGCGAAGCTCGCACTCCCGGATCGCCCGGTCGTATGCGTCATCGGCGACGGCTCGAGCATGTACTCCATACAATCTTTGTGGACCGCCGCCCGGTACCGTCTCCCCGTCGCCTTCATCGTCATAAACAATGGCGGGTACTCCATTCTCAAAAGTTTCCGAAACCTCCTCGGCATGGAGGGCGTCCCCGGCCTCGACGTGCCGGACGCCGACCTCGTAAAAATCGCGAACGGCTTCGGCGTCGAAGGCGAGCGGGTCGAAAGCCCCGACGAGCTTCGAGCCGCCATAAAGCGCGCCCTCTCCTCCGAACGGCCGTATCTCGTGGACATCATGGTGGACACGGCGGTTCCGGAGCTTCTCGGGTGAGAAAGAGAGATGTCCGTTCGGAATGAAAGGGATGCCGGAGACGGGATGATCGAGCGGCGTATCTCCCTCGCGTCGTACAATTTCGACATTCGAGAATGGAGGTTCGAGTATGCGGGCGCATCGTGTGGAAGCGGCGGTCGAGCGGGGCGGCACGCTCGTTTTGGATGATTTGCCGTTCGACGAGGGCGAGGTCGTCGAGGGGATCGTTTTGTCGCGGGCGGATGCGGCGCGAGGATCGGATCTCTATCCGTTGCGCGGGAAGCCCGTTCGGTATATCGCGCCGACGGAGCCCGTCGCCGATCATGGGTGAAAGACGAAAAAGGGTTTCCGGCAGTCTATAATCCCTTCGGAAGGTTGCGACATGGCGGATTCTAAAACCGAAGCGAGTAAAAAGGGCAAGCTCGAAGACTTGGCTCCGTTCCGGCTCGGGGAGCCGAACCCCGATGCGGTCGAGCGTGCTCGTAAGATAAAGCGTCGTCAGAAAGAGCGTGGCACCTTTTCTCCGATTCCACCGAGATAGTCTGAGCCGACCGCGACACTCGGTGATCGCTCCGGAGGCGTCGGGGTATATTTCACATCCCATCCTCATCGAACCCGCGCCGCGCTGGCATACGCCATCGTAAACGATTACCATGCTTCCTGTGGCGACTATTAAAGATGTGGCTCGGGAGGCGGAGGTGTCGGTTGCGACGGTGTCGCGCTCTTTCTCCGGCTCGCAGCCGGTGAGCGCGGAGGTCCGGGAGCGGGTGCGCGAGGCGTCGAGGCGACTCGGGTATCGTCCGAACGCGGTGGCGAGGTCGCTCCGCGTGGAGGCTACGAAGACGCTCGGACTCGTCATCCCGAACATCACGAACCCTTTTTTCACCGAGGTCGCCCGCGCCGTGGAGGCGGCGGCGTGGGTCGAGGGATACGGCATCATGCTCGGGAACACGGACGAAGACCCGCGTAAGGAGGAGCGGTACCTCGACGTCCTCCTCGGAAAGCAGATCGACGGTATCATCATAAGCCCGGCGCGCTCCGAGTCGCCGCATCTCGCCGAGGTCGAGGCGGCGGGGGTTCCGGTGGTCTTCCTCGACCGGGCGGCGGCGGGGGTGGACGCCCCGGTCGTCCGGGCGGACGGGAGGCTCGCGGTCGGAGCCATAGTCGAGTATCTCGCGAACCTCGGACACGAGCGGATGGCTATAATCTCTGGCCCGCCGGAGACGGTCTCGGGCGAGGAGCGGCTCGGGACGTTCCTCGAAGAAGCCGAACGCCTCGGGATGGAGATGCCCCCGGAGATGGTCCGGACGGGGGACTTCCGCCAGGAAAGCGGGGAGCGCGCGATGCGCGACCTCCTCGCCCTCGAACATCCGCCGACCGCCGTGTTCGCCGCGAACAACCTCATGGCGCTCGGCGCGCTCACGGCGGCCAGAAAGGCGGGCGTGTCCATCCCCGCCGAACTCTCGTTCGCCAGCTTCGACGACTCGACGTGGTTCGAGCTTATGAGGCCGTCCATCTCCGCCATTTCACAGCCGATCGAGGAACTCGGGGGGGCCGCCGCCCGAACCCTCGTCGAGTCCCTCGAAGGCGGGCGGCCCGCGTCAACGACCCTCGCCGCCGAACTCGTCCTTCGCGAATCATGCACCGAACCGGGGAGGGGCCGATGAGCGGAAGCCGCGCGGACGAAAGCGGTGCGGGCGGCGGCGCTTCTATCGTCGTCGTCGGCTCGATAAACCGCGACTTCATCCTCAAGGTCGGGCGCCGCCCGAACCCTGGCGAAACCGTGACGAACGCCGTCCTCTCTCCCCACGACGGCGGGAAGGGCGCGAACCAGTCGGCCGCCGCCGCACGCCTCGGAGCCTCCGTCTCCTTCCTCGGGTGCGTCGGGGACGACGGCATCGGAGGCCCGCTCGTCGAGGCGCTCTCCGAAAAGGGCGTGGACACGAGCCTCGTGAAGATAGCCGAGGGAGTGGCGACCGGAGCGGCGTTCATCACCGTCACCCCCGACGGGGAGAACGCCATCACCGTCGCCCCCGGCGCAAACCGGAGCCTCACACCGGACGATGTGGACGGAGTCGCCGACACCATACGAGGCTCCCGCGTCCTCGTGGCGCAAATGGAGATACCTCTCGAAACCGTCGAGAGGGCGGTGGAGGTCGCCGCCTCCG
>JACCWD010000132.1 GCA_013697825.1 Rubrobacter sp. | reverse complement strand
TCGCGCTGCGGAGGGTGAGGGCGTGGCTGGAGCCGTACGTAATGCTCATGCGCTACTGGAGGGCGTACTCGGATCTGCCCCCGCCGCCGGAGCTGAAAGCGCTGCTTGAGTGGGTGTTCTCGGGCAAGGGACTCTACCTCTATGCCCGCTAACAACAAACTACCGCTAGGCTACTTGCTAATACCATCGTTTTGCCCAAAACGGGCGAAGATAGCGCGTGGCCCCAGTCACTTGCGGCGGATGATGACGAGCGCCGCCCCGACCGCCGCCGCGAGCGCCATGAAGGCCGGAAACACCCCGAAGCCGCTCGTCACGGGAAGGACGTCCACCTCGGAGCCGCCATCCCCGGGTTCCCCGGAATCGTCGCCGTCGTCCCCGAAGAACGCCGAGATGAAGGCCGTCTGGATGCGCGAAAGCTCGCCTTCGGGCTGTCCGCCTCCGGAGGTTCCGGGGTCGAAGTCGGCGGTGGCGAAGTCGGAGCCTCCCCCAGGCGAGCCGGGGTCGGTCGGCGGGGGATCGTACTGCGAATTGAACGGCGTCTCGGGACTCCCGCCGGGGGCCTCGCCCGGCGGCCCCGCGTCCGAAGGCTGACCTCCCTGCGAGGAGCCATCCCCGCCTCCGGCCCCTTCGGCAGCTTGCCCCTCCGGCTCGTCTGGGGGCGCGGCGGAGTCGTCCCCAGACGAGCTTTCGGACTCGGTGTCTTCCTCATCCTCTTCAGCGGGGGCTTCCTCTTCGGTTTCGTCTCCGTCCTCTTCGGTGGCTTCGTCCTCGCTGTCCGGCGGGGTGGCGGGGGATTCGGGATTTTCCGAGGCGGGTGTGTCGGCAGTCTGCACGGTCGAGGGCTCGTACCAAAGCTGGTAGAGAAGCAAGCCATTGGCAGTGAGTATCACCACCATGAGAGCGACGATCACTTTCGGTGTATATAACTGCTCCAGCATCTCGAACACCGCCAAAAAACTTCGGCCAAAAACAATTCCCTATCCTCGTACGGTTCGAAGTTGCAAGCCGCTTCGCAAACGAACCCGATGCAAGCCTATATATTGTAGGTTTAGAAGGCAACGTAATAGGGCGAACAAAGTGCCTTCGGATGAAATTCGGCACGGCTTAGCATCGCGGCTAGTACCATTTCTCACCTCCGTATGGCGCGTTACATCCCTTCCGGGGGCGGATACGTAATAATCCGTGAAGCCCGTTTGAACCCGAGATACGAAGTCAGGAGATGCAATTGCGTACGCCGAAGCCGTCGAAGTGGAAGATCCTCGCCCCCTTCCTCGCCCTCACCATAATCCTCGCCGCCGCATGCGGAGGCACGGAGGAACCCGCCGGAAATGGATCGGAGAGCGGCGAAGAAACCTCCATGATGGAAGAGACCGGGATGTCCGAGGAGACGACGATGGGGGAGGCGGCCGGTATGGATCTCTCGCAGCTCGAGGTCGGCCCCGATGAGGAATCGAGCATGATGCCCGCCGAGGGTATCGAGAAGGCCGAGGCGCAGCCGCTCCCCGAAGATCCACCGGAGGGTATCGAGGTGTACGACGCGATGACGAACGAGCTTGTCGAGGACGCATCGTATGACCGGAGTCCGCCGACGAACGGGGATCATGATCCACTCTGGCAGAATTGCGGCTTCTATGACGAGCCGATAGACGACGCCACCGCCGTCCACAGCCTCGACCACGGGGTCGTCTGGATCACGTACTCCCCCGACCTCCCCGCCGACGAGATCGAGACCCTCCGCGAGTACGGTGCGGAGCGGTACGTCATCATAAGCCCGTACCCCGGACAAAACGCCCCCGTTACGGCGACCTCGTGGAGAATTCAACTCGAGCTCGACGGGGCGGAAGATCCCCGCCTCCGGCAGTTCGTGGACGATTTCCGCGTGAGTGAGATCGCACCCCTCTCGGGCAACGGATGCACCCGCGGCGCCGGGGCGCCGGCCTTCTCCGGCTGATAATTTACGGGGAGGGTTCACAAAGGGCGGCCCTCCCTGATATGCTTCGTTTCAGAAAACTCCGCGCGGTCGTCGCTCGGTCTAAAAAAAGTGGCGGCCACCGGACAGACATCGAGAACCACCAAAACGAGCGAAGGAGGGGGATCCTTGCCCGAAACAACGCACATAGAATGGAAGTCCTCGACGAAGACGAAGGCGAAGCAAGCCGCCCTCGCCGCGGCGGCCGTCTCGGTCTCGCTTCTCTTCGCGGCGAACGCCGCGAACGCGCAGGAAGTTCCCGACTACGAGGTCGTCGAGGTCTTTGAGGCGGCGAGCGTCAACGAGATCCGGGTCGCCACCGAAGAGACCCGCGAGGCGGAGATGCGCCTCATAGCCGACGATCTTAGAGACTCCAACGAATACAACGTTCCCGCCGACGGCACGCTCCTCGTCGAATACTACGACTCCGCCGACCCGAGCGAGAACACCGGCTTCGCCCTCGTCTTCGACAACGAAGATGCCATCCTCGACACCGGAACCACCGAGCAATTCGGTGAAGTCTACGACCGCGACGAAGCCGAACGCATCATCGAAGAAGAGGACGCCATGCGCGTCGTGAGCAACGAAGAGTTCGCCGAGGAGAACGCTTCGATCTGGGATCGAGTGAAAAACTTCTTCGCCTAATTTAAGCTGAAAGCCGGATGAAGGGCGGCGAGTCTTTCGAGGCTCCCCGCTTTTCCTTTGCCGGGACTCCTTCGTCGCGGCTCGCGTCCCATCTCGAATGGTAGACGCTCATAAGCCGTCCCCCGATCGAATTCCATCCGTGGGAGTTTCGGAAGCCTCGCGAGCCGCCGTTTCATAAGGCGGCGAATTCGTGTTTCATGACCCTCCGAAGCATTTCATAAGCCGCGCCAACGATGGAAATCGGTCAAAGGAAGCCATCCCTCGTAAGCCCCTTCCCACAGCGAAGATGGCCGCCGGAATAAAAAGCTTCACTTCAAAACATGCGCCGCCGTCGTTTTGAGGATTCGGACGGCTCTTTTCCTGCTTCGCGGGGCGAGGAGAAGCGTGGCCGCCGCCCCGATGAGAAGGAGTCCGGGTACGAGGAACGGCGTGGAGAATCCGAACGAAGCCGCGAGGAGGCCGCCCCCGAGCGGCCCGAACCCGAACGCCACCGACGTCACCGAAGCCGCGACCCCGAACGCCACGCCGTGTTTTTCGGTCGCGACCGCTTCCCGGATGGCGAGGTTCGCGACCGGGATGACCGCGCCGACGAAGAGGCTCGCGACGACGCGGAGAACCCACAGTTCGGCCACGCTGTCGGATCCGGCTTGCGGGAGGAACGCGAGTCCCGAAAAGAGGAGCGCGAAGAAGATCACCGGTCGAGGCCCGAACCTCGCCGCGAGCCTCCCGCCCACCGTCGCCCCGACCGCCGCCGCCAAAGCGCCCGCCCCGAGTATTTGTCCGGCGAGGCTCGCGACGCGCTCCGGCTCCTCCATGAGCGTCGTGATGAACCCTGGAAGCGCGGGCGCGACGCCCGTGATCGAAGTATGCGCCACGAACAATGCGAGAAGCACTGGGACGAGCCCGACCCACGGTATCGGAGCCATTCCGGGGCTTTCCTCCCCTTCCTTCACCTCGACCTTCTCGGGCTTCGCGTCCCCGACCGCGATCAATACGAGAAGCCCGGAGAACGCGAGAAGCCCCGCCGTCACGGCGAAGGAAGCCCGTATCCCGACGAGATCCGCGAAAGTCCCGCCCACGAATGGCCCGGCCGCGGCCGCGATGAAGATGACGGTTTGCAATGTCCCGAGGCGGTTCCCTTCCCGTCCGGCGGGCGCGGTCTCGGAGGCGAGCAAAGTCGCCGCCGCGACGGTTCCCGTCAACGCTCCTTGCAAAAGCCGCAGCCACAAAAGATGCCACGGGCTCGTCGCAAGCCCCATGAGACCCACGACGAGGGCGCCCGCGATCGTCGCCCGAAGAAGCATGGGCTTCGGCCCGTACTTGTCCGCGAGCTTCCCCCACAAAGGCGCGGTCAATGCCATCGTGACCGCCGTCGCCGCATTCAAAAGCCCCGCCCACGCCGCCGCGTTCCCCGCGCTCTCGACCCCGAGTTGCTCCACATAAAGCGGCATGAACGGCATCACGAACATGAACCCCGTCGTCGCCGCGAGCTGCGACGCGAGCAAAGCCCCGAACGCGAGCCTCCCCTTCGAATCGAAGCGCATCACAAACGCCCCATCCCGGCATATGAGGTTTCAGCGAATGATGGAAGTGAAAGGATGCGGTTCTTCGACGCTCCCCCGAAATGCTCCCCACACTCCGGGTATTCGTCCCCCTCTTCCTCGGAGGACGGCTTTTCTTTCGTCTTCGTCGTGGCTTCTCCTCGTTTCAGCTTATCTTTCGATGTTAACAAACCTTCCGCAAGCGTCCACCCGCACTATGACAGTCTTCACAAGGCCGCTCGCTTCGCTCGCGCTGGTCAGCATTTCAGCCAGGCAGCTTGTCAGCTTTCGTGGGCGCGGGTTTGCCGGGAGCTTCGATGCTTCTCATCGCGGAACATTTTGTTTTCCGGGGAGCCGGCTTTTCGTTTTTGGCTGACAAGCTGACAAGCGCGTTTCGCCGGAGGCGAAACGCTCACAACGCCCACGCGGCGGTCGCCACGCCGAGCGCGCCGGTGAGAAAGACGAAGAGGAGGGTGAGTTTGCGGAAAAGAGTTTCGGAGATGCGTTTGAGTATGCTCGTTCCGAGGGCTTTGCCGAGGAGGGCGGCGGGGACGAGGATGAGGGCGAGAGGGATGTCGGGAGCTTCGATGAGGCTGCGGACGGCGAGGACGACGAGGCCGAAGACGCTCATGAAGAGGAAATAAAACGAACTCGTGGCCCGGAAAGCGTGCTTCGCGTAGTCGCGGGAGGCGAGGAGGAGGACGATGGGCGGCGCGGCGAGTCCCGTCGAAGTCGAAAGCGCGCCGCTCGCCCATCCCGCCACGACCGTTCCCCACCGCGTCTTCGCGCCCGGAAGACGAATCTCCCGGAGAAGAAGCCCCGCCGAGAAAACGACGAAGATCCCGACGAAGAGCCGGATGTATATGGGGTCCACGACGCGGAGGATCTCCGCCCCCATCACCACCCCGATGAAGGACGGAAGGACGAGGGCGGCGACTATCTTCCGGTCGGCGTCCGGAAAGGAGTCGCGCACGACCTCGGCGCATATGGCTATGGACATGACCACCGAGAGGAATACGACGGTTCGAGGCACATAAACGAAGAGGAGGATCGGGACGCTTATAAGCGCGAGTCCGAAGCCCGTGAGGCCGGAGATGGTTCCGGCGGCGAGGGCGGCGAAGAGCGCGACGAGTATTTCCCAACCTAGCAAGATTTATCTCCGCATGAAAGAGATGCTTCGCCGTCGTCGCGTCGGGCGGGACAGGCTCCTCTCACACGTCCGTTATGCTCATCGGGTCGCATTCGGCGAACCCTTCCGAGCCGCCCACGATGGCTTCTTCCAGGTTCGCTTTTATCACTCCGGCCCACACGTCGGCGTACGCGAGGTCGAGAGAAGATTCCGGTTCCACAGCTTCCATCCGCATACGGAAGAGACATTTTGGACGAGAGAGATCCCTAAATAGGATGACGATTTCTCCTTCGCCGATTGCCTTTTCGTCGAGCAAAACTTCTTCCACGCGAATCAGCGTGTCGCCACCTCTCAGGCTGAGGTGGTGTTCGGCATCGGGTTCTTCGCCGAACAATGCGCTTTTGAGTTGGCGCAAGACCTCACGTTCATACCTCAAAATTTCCAACGTATCGGTCATGCGCTTCTCTTTCCCTCGTTCGCCCATATGTAACGAGTAATCGCTAGCGGAGAACTCCGGCGTAAAGGCGCTCCCACGCCTCCATCTCGGGGGTGAAGTACCGGACGCGGGTCTTTTTGTATTCGCGGGTGGAATAAAGGGATTCGCGCTCGGGGATGCCGCTCTCCTCGGACATCGCGTCGAGGACGGCCTCGCATTCCTCCACCGAACGACCGTGGACCATCGAGAAGATCGAGTACGGCCAGTCCTCGTATGTCGGGCGCTCGTAGCAATGCGAGACGGCTTGATACTGCGCGAACATGTTCCCGACTTCCTCGGTGCGATCCTCGGGAACCTTCCACACGCCCATCGCGTTCGCCCGGAAGCCCGCCTTCCGGTGAAAGAGGACGGCGGAGAAGCGGCGCATGATCTTTCGCCTTTGCAAATCCTCGGCTCGGGCGATGAGCTCGTCGTAGTCCATCCCGATCTCCCGCCCCCAAAGATCGAAGGGCCTCGGGGTGAGCGGGATGTCTTCCTGCAAAGCGCGGATCGCCGCCTTGTCTTCCTCGGAGACGTTCCGGTCGGCTCCGGCGCGGTCGCTCTCGCCGTACGCGGGAGCTTCTTTTTTCGCCGTCGCGCCTTTGTTCATGTCGAGCGTAACGCCGATTTTGAAGAGTTTGAGCGTCGGCAAAATGCGCGTCTTCTCGGCGTGGCTTATGTGATGGAGGACGTCCACCGTGCCTTCGAGGCCGAGCCGGGAGTCCGGGGGGACGGCGACCGTGTACCAAAGGTTGAAAGCGTTGTCGCGCTCGTAGTTGTGGGAGACGCCGGGGTGGGATTTCACGGCCTTCGCGCCCGCGTTCAGTTTGTTTTTCGGGATCGTGGCCGCGACGAGGCTCGATTCGTAGCCGAGGACTCGGGTATCGAAGATGGCGGATATCTGGCGGATCATCTTCCCTTTTTTGAGGGCTTCGATGCGCCGGATGACCTCGTTTCCGGTGAGGCCGAGATCCCGCCCGAGGGCGGTGAACGGCTCTCGCTCCAGCGGGAATCCGCGCTGAATGAGGTTCAAGATGTCCTTGTCGGATGAGTCCATGATGCGACTATCGGAGACTGTGCTTACCACGTTTCACAAGCCCTTCTCGACGGTTTCAACTACCTGTCAATTTCCTGTTTCAAATGTTCCCGCGCGGCCAGACATTCGAGCCGCTTCCGGTCTGTATGCCTAGCATAATAACAGGCATGCCCGAAATCCAGTATGAATTTCTTTACCATGTATGGTCGAATCGAAAATCGTGCGTCAATTTCTCTTCTCCATGGCCTTTTGGTACTCCTTGTAAACTTCCTGTATATCCCTCCACACGAGCCGCTTCGTCTTTTGCAAATCCTCGCCGTGCTGCCGCAAAACATACGCCGGATGGAAAGTCGCCATCGTCTTCGCGCCGTACACCTCGTGCCACTCGCCCCGATCCTTCGTGATGCGGAAGTTCTTGTTTATGATGCTCTTCGAGGCCGGGCCTCCGAGGCACAAAATGATCTCCGGCTTTATGGCTTCGAGCTGTCCTTGAAGGTATGGATCACACGCATTCGCCTCGGCGGCGGTGGGGGGGCGGTTCTTCATTCGGCCTCCCTCGCGGTTGGCGGCGCGGCATTTCACGACGTTCGTGATATAGACCATGTCGCGGTCGAGGTCCACGGCGGCGAGGATGTCGTCGAGGAGCTTCCCGGCCCGCCCGACGAAGGGAAGCCCGCTCGCGTCCTCGTTCTCGCCGGGGCCTTCGCCGATGAGCATGAGGGGGGAGGATGGGTCTCCGGTGCCGAAGACGGTGTTCGTGCGGTTTAGCGAGAGGTCGCACTTCGTGCATACGGCGACTTGCCGGGAGAGTTCGGCGAGCCGCTCCCCTCTATTCTCCGCTCCACCCTCCGCGTCGAAGAGGCTGTCCATAGTCCGTTCTCCCATCATAAGGTTCGGGCGATTCTACAACGGCGGAGCGCGCGGCGGCAAAGGCGCACTCGTTTGACAGAAACATGGCGCATAGCTAGAATGCACCAAACAGGGAAGGGGTTTCTCCCATCGGAGGATTTCACGATCACATCGGCATATTTCACGTTGGCCGGGAGACGCCCCGCCGGAATCGAGAGGAGAATTTTTGACGAAGAAGCTGCTTTTGACGTTGACGTTGGCGGTGTTCGTTTCGGTCGGGTCGGCGTGCGGCGCGCCTCAAGGCTCCGGCGACGGAGGGGGAAACGGCGGCGACGGAGGCGGCGGGGGTGAAGAGGACTTCATAACCGACCTCCAACTCGGGACCGGGAGCGTCGGCGGAGTGTACTTCCCGCTCGGGCAGGAGATGGCGACCATCTTCACGGACAACATAGATGTCGAGGGCTTCAACGTGAGTTCCGTCGAAACCGGGGCTTCGGTGGACAATTTGGCGGCCATAGCCCGCGGCGAATTGCAACTCGGCATCGCGCAGAACAATACGGCGCAGGATGCCGTCGCGGGCGAGGGCGAGTTCGAGGGCGCGGCGGTCGAGAACGCCGGGTGGATGGGGCAGCTTTATCCCGAGGCTATCTCGATCATCACGCTCGAGTCAACGGGCATCGAGACGATCGAAGACCTCGAAGGGCAAAGGGTCGCCATCGGGCCTCCGGGCGGGGCGACGAGGGCCGCCGCCGAACTCGTCCTCACCGCCGCCGGACTCGAAGAAGGGGATTATCAGGCTTTCGAGGAGGACTTCGGAACCGCGCAGACGAGGCTTCAAGACGGGAACCTCGACGCATCCATCGAGGTCGTCGGCGTGCCGTCGGCGAGCATCTCGGAGTTGCAAGCCGTCACCGGGGAGGTTCGGCTCGTCCCGCTCGACGAGGAGGCCATAACCGAGATCGAGGAAACCAGCGGCTACGGGGAGTATGAAATCTCCGCCGACGCTTATGAGTTCCTCGACGAGCCGGTTCCGACGGCCTCGGCCTTCTCCACGCTCTTCGGCTCGACCACGCAGGTCAGCGAGGATCTCGGGTACGAGATCACGAAGACGCTTTACGAGAACGCCGACGACATAACCCTCGCCCAGTCCGAGTTCATCACCCCCGAGGACGCGCTCCTCGGACAGGGAGACCTCCCCCTCCATCCCGGAGCGGAGCGGTACTTCGAGGAAGAGGGGATCACGGGCGAATAAGCACGGCTATTCCCGGGCCGGGACTTTCTCCGGCCCGTCTCTTTGAACGAGGAGAGGCGCGATGAGCGAGAGGGCGGAAGGCCAGCCGGACGGGAGGACGGACTCCGGGGAGAACCGCGAGGAGCTTCTCCGAAAGTACGACACCGAGAGCGCGTTCCGCACGAACCTCGGATTCTGGAAGTGGATCGTCTTCGCCCTCGGCTCCGCCCTCACCATCTTCCAGTTTTACACCGCCCTCCGAGGCGGATACGTCTTCCAAATTCAAGGGGCCATCCACGTCGGGGCCGCGATGGGCCTCGTCTATCTTTTATATCCCGCGAAGAGGGAGTGGAGCGGTCGCCCCGGAGTCCCGTTCTATGACGTGATCCTCGCCGCCGCCACGATATGGACGAACTCGTACATCGTCATAAACTACGAACGCCTCACGAACCAGTCCGTCATCTTCGGGTTCTCGACGCTCGACTATACGGTCGCCGCCCTCGGCATCCTCCTCATCCTCGAAGCGACGAGGCGGTGCGTCGGGCTTCCCATCGTCGTCATCGCGTCGTGCGCGCTTTTGTATGGATGGCTCGGGCCGTATAATCCGATCTTCCCTCATGCGGGCTTCTCGCTCGACCGCCTCGCCACCGAGACGTACTTCACGACTAGCTCCATCTTCGGAACCCCGATCCAGGTTTCCGCCACGTTCATCTTCCTCTTCCTCTTCTTCGGGGTCATCCTCGTGAAGACGAACATCGGACAATTCTTCAACGACCTCGCCTTCGGCTTGACGGGAAAGTATACGGGCGGAACCGCGAAGGCGGCGGTCGTGGCGAGCGGTTTGCAAGGAACCATCTCCGGCTCTTCGGTGGCGAACACCGTAACGAGCGGGTCGTTCACAATTCCGATGATGAAGCGGGCGGGGTTCCGGCCCCATTTCGCGGCGGCGGCGGAGGCTTCGGCCTCGACGGGCGGGCAAATCATGCCGCCGATCATGGGCGCGGCGGCGTTCATCATGGCGGAGTACACCGGGGTTCCGTATAACGAGATCATCGTGATCGCCATCGTCCCGGCGATTTTGTATTTCACCGGAGTCTTCACCGGGACGCATCTCGTGGCTAAGCGGGACGGCATCGTGGGGGTCCCGAGGGATCAACTCCCGGCCATCGGCGGGCTTCTCAAAAAGAGCGATCTCCTCCTCCCGATCTTCGTCATCATCGGGCTTCTCCTTTACGGGTTCTCGCCGCAAAACGCCGCGCTTTACGGCATCGCCTCGGCGTTCCTCATAAGCCTCATCCGGCGCGAGACCCGGATGTCGCTCGTCGAGATGGGGCGGCTCCTCGAGAACGGCGCGAGGGCCGCGCTCCCGGTCATCTCCGCGTGCGCCACGGCGGGCATCATCGCCGGAATCGTCACGAAGACGGGCCTCGGCGGAAAATTGGCGGGCGGCATCCTCGACCTCGCGCTCGGAAACTTCTTCCTCCTCATGTTCTTCACCATGATCGCGTGCCTCATCCTCGGCATGGGCCTCCCGACGACCGCGAACTATGTGGTGACGGCCACCGTCGCCGCCCCCATCCTCGTCCAGTTCGACGTGCCGCTCATCGCCGCGCACTTCTTCGTTTTCTATTTCGGCATCGTGGCCGACATCACGCCCCCGGTGTGCCTCGCGGCGTACGCCGGGGCGGGCATCGCCGGGTCGAGCCCGATGCGGACGGGGGTGACGGCGGTATCGCTCGCCATCGCCGCCTTCATAATCCCGTACATCTTTGTCACCGAGCCGGTTCTCGTGCTCGAAGGGGCGACGTTCACGAACTTCGTCCCGGCGTTCGGGACGGCTCTCCTCGGCATGATCGCGATAAGCGGTGCCATAATGGGCTATTTCATGGGGCGAGCGAACACTTTGGAGAGGCTCGCCCTCCTCGCGGGCGGCATCATGCTCATATACCCGCTCCTCCCCGTCTCCCTCGCCGGGTTCGGACTCGTCGTCGCAATCGGAGTCATCCAATATCTCCGAGGCGCGAGCGGCGGAAAGCCCCCCGAGGAGAAGGAAGCCCCGAAGGCGGAGGAAAGCCCGGCGTGAGGGGGGCGCCCACCGATTCGGCTATCCGACGCCGCTCGTCTCTCGCCGCGACGGCTCGTCTTCTCCGGCCCGCTTTTTGAGATACACGTTGAGTGCGTAAAGGGCGAGGCCGATGGCTATGAGGATCCCGGCCCGCAGCCACGTCCCGGCTTCTTGCTGTGTTAGGAGGACGAGGCACGTAATCGCGCCGAGTATCGGGAATATGGCGGGGGTTCGGAAGTGGGAGTGGCTCACGTCGTCGCGGCGCAAAACCAAAACCGAGGCGTTCACGACGGCGAAGACGGCGAGGATGAGGAGGACGGTGGTGGCGGCGAGGTCGCCGAAGTCGCCCGTGACGCCGAGGGCGAGCGCGATGAGGGTGGTGAAGATTATGGCGAAGGTGGGCGTGCCGCGGCTTTCGTTGCATCGGCTGAAGATGGACGGAAGCACTCCTTCGCGGCCCATGCCGTAAAGGACGCGCGACGCGATGATGAGGTTTATGAGGGCGGTGTTCGTGATGCCGACGAGGGCGGCGATGGCGAAGAGGTTCGGGGGGATGGGAATCGGCCCGAGCTCCACGACTTCGAGAAGCGGCCCGCTCGACCCGGCGAGCCTCTCGGTCGGGACGACGAGCGACACGAAGAAGCACACCGCGATGTAAAGCCCGCCCGCCGCGAGAAGCCCCCCGAAGAGAGCCCTCGGGTACACTCGGCTCGCGTCGCGCGTCTCCTCGGCGACGTTCGCCGAGTCCTCAAAGCCGATGAGCGCGTAAAAAGCGAGAACCGCCCCGCCGAGGAGGGCGAAGCCGAGCGCGCCCCCCTACGGAGCCTCGAACGTGAACTGCCTCGAAAAATCCGCCTCCCCGACGAAGACCACCGAAACCCCGACGACGAGGATCACGAGAAGCCCGACGAGCGAAAGCACCGTGAGGACGGCGTTCAGCCGCGCCGAACCCAAAATGCCAAAATAATTTATCGCCGCGAGGACGAGGATGAAGACGACGGCGACGGCGAGTTCGGGCAAAACCACGAACGTTTGCAAATACTCGCCGCCGAAGGTGCGCGATATGCCGCTCGCCGACGAAAGCCCGCTCGACATCACCGCGAACGCGACGATGAACGAGAAGAGCGGAATTTTATACGCCCGGTTAACGAAGAGCGCCGCCCCGCCCGCGCCCGGATACTTCGACACAAGCTCCGAATACGAGAAAGCCGTGAAAATCGCGACGACGAACGCGATCAAAAACGGAAGCCATATCCCGCCCCCGACGGCCCCGGCGACCTCGCCCGGCGCGACATAAATACCGGCTCCCACGATGTTCCCGACCACGAACGCGAGGAGGAGCGGCGTTCCGAGCGTCCGTTTCAGCCCGCCCGAAAACTCTTCCTCTCCCGATGCACCACCACTTCTCCCGGACGCCGCCTCGTCAGCCATGCCATCCTCCTCCTCGCGCAAGCTATTTTTGTGTTTCGTGAGAAATATAACAAGCAAGCGGCGGCGGGGTCAAGCGGGGGTCGCCCGCTTGACATAAGCTGTCCGCGGCGCAAAGATTCGGCGATGGGCATTATCGAGTTTCAGGGTGTGGGGAAGTACTTCGGGGATTTCCAGGTTCTCAAGGACATCGAGCTCTCCGTCGAAGAGGGCGAGGTGGTCGTCGTGATCGGGCCTTCCGGCTCTGGGAAGTCCACGCTCCTCCGGTGCATAAACGCGCTCGAAGAGGTATCCGAGGGTCGGCTCGTCGTGGACGGCATTCACGTCCATGACAAGAAGACGAATTTGAATTTGCTCCGGTCGGAGATCGGGTTCATCTTCCAGCAATTCAACCTTTATCCGCACATGACCGTGGCCGAGAACATAAAGCTCTCGCCGAGGAAGGTGAAGAAGGTGTCGGAGGCGGAGATCGGCGAACGAACCCAAAAGCTACTCGAACGGGTCGGGATTCCCGAGCAGGCGAACAAGTACCCGGAGAGTTTGTCGGGCGGTCAGCAGCAAAGGGTGGCGATCGCACGGGGGCTTGCGATGGAGCCTCGCATCATGCTCTTCGACGAGCCGACGAGCGCGCTCGATCCGGAGATGATCAACGAGGTTCTCGAAGTTATGGCCGACCTCGCAAAGGGCGGCATGACGATGGTCGTCGTGACGCATGAGATGGGCTTCGCGAGGCGCGTCGCCGACCGGGTCGTATTCATGGATGAGGGGCGCATCGTAGAGGTCGGGCCTCCCGAACACTTTTTCCAGAATCCCGAGAATGAGCGGACGAAGCGGTTCCTCGCGCAGATTTTGTAGCGAGCCTCGGTTTCCATGTTCTAATTATGGGGTGAGGAAGACATCGGAAAGGAAAGCCCATGAGGCATGATGAGATCATTTTCGTGGTCGAGGATTCGCTCGATGGGGGCTTGGAGGCGAGGGCTTTGGGGCATTCCATATATTCCGAGGCCGAGACTCCGGAGGAGCTTCGGGAGATGCTTCGGGACGCTGTGCGTTGCCACTTCGAGGAAGACGAACTGCCGCGAATGATCCGGCTCCATTGGGTGAGGGACGAAGTCCTCGCGGTATGAGGCTCCCGAGGGATGTCGGCGGCGAAGAACTGGCGAAACTGCTCGGGAGATATGGCTACGAATTCGTTCGCCAAACTGGCAGCCACATGCGCCTTTCGGTGGAGGGCGAACATGAGCATCACATAACCATCCCTCGCCACAAGCCGCTAAAGCCGGGAACTTTAAGCGGCATATTGCGCGATGTCGCCGAGCATCGGGGCGTGGATCGGAACACCCTCATCGAAGAAATGTTTGGAAAGAAATAGCCGCCGGACGCGGCATGATGATCACGCCGAGGAGGGAAAGACTTCCTCCCCCTCGATGAGAGAGTGGGCGTATGCGAGGCAAGCTTTTACGTCCTCGTGGGTGAGGCGCGGATATGATCGCAAAAGAGTGTCCGCGTCGAGGTCGCTGGAGAGTCTTTTGAGGACGAGTTCGACGGGAATGCGGGTTCCTCGCACCACGGGCTTTCCCGCCATGATCTCCGGGTCTACGACGATGCGCCCTTGATGGTTCGGGTGTTTGTTTTCCATACGGTGCTTCACCTCCCCGAACGTGGGATATTATCCTACGTCCGGGGAGGCTATGGGTAACGAGGTATCTCCCATTCTCCCCGCTTGACCACGGGTGATTACGTAACTAATATGCGCGTCTATCAGGGAATGTTTCATGAGCATTTCTCAGGCGCCGTCGCGGGCGCGGCTATGGAAAAATGAGGCCGGAGGTTTCCGGGGAGAGGTATGAAAATGGGACGATATGTGAAACGGGTATTTTTGATGGCGAGCTTCTTCGCGCTCGCGGTTTTCGCGGCGGCTTGCGGCGGGGGCGGGGGGGAAGAGGGGGCCGAGGGCGAGGAGACGACGGGCGCGGTGGTCGGAGGCTCGGGCGAGTCATTGACGGTCGCTTCGGATATTGCGTATCGGCCGTTCGAGTTCGTTCAGGATGGGGAGCCGGTCGGGTTCGATGTGGATCTCATAAGCGAGATCGGGGAGCGGGCCGGATATGAGATAAACCTCCAGAACGTCGTGTTCGATGGGGTGATCGAAGGCGTCGGAAACGGGCTTTACGACGCGGGCATCTCGGCTATGACGATCACACCCGAGCGCGAGCAAAGCCTCCAGTTCTCCGATCCGTACTTCAACGCCGACCAGTCGCTCCTCGTCGCGAGCGGCTCGGACATCGGTTCCATAGACGACATCGCCGAAGGCTCGCTCATCGGGGCGCAGCGCGGCACGACGGGGGAGGCTCTCTCCAACGAGACCGCCGAAGAGGCCGGCGCGGAAGTCCGCTCATACAATACCGTCGAGGACGCTTTCTCCGCTTTGGAGAACGGACAGGTTGACGCGGTCATAAACGACTTCCCGGTTTCGGCGGATCGCGTCCAGCAAACCGGGGACACTTTGGAGATCGTGGACACCATCGAGACGGGCGAGCAATACGGCATCGCGTTCCCGCAAGACAGCGAGATCGTCGGCCCGTTCAACGAGGCTTTGCAAGAAATGAAGGACGACGGCACATACGCGGAGATATATGAGGAATGGTTCGGCCAGGAACCCGAGACCATCCCGTAAATAGAGGAGCTTCGCCGGGGATGGGTCTTCCCGTCCCCGGCCTTTTCTTTGAAGGAGACATCCGATGCCGTTCACGTGGCCACCGTTCGAGTTCAACCCGGGGGACTTCAGCTTTCAAAACATTCGGGAGAGGTACCTCGACTTCGGGATCGTTTTAGAGCGCTTCGACACTATTATCGAGGCCGTCCTCGTTACGATCCTCCTCGC
Organism: Rubrobacter sp.; assembly: GCA_013697825.1. Classification (GTDB taxonomy): domain Bacteria; phylum Actinomycetota; class Rubrobacteria; order Rubrobacterales; family Rubrobacteraceae; genus JACCWD01. The sequence goes on along the minus strand of JACCWD010000132.1, from coordinate 14,721 downwards.
CCTCCTCGCCGAACTCCTCGGGATCGTGATCGGCCTCTTCGTGGCGCTCGTCCGGCTGAGCAGCTTCCGGGTCTTCAGCTTCCTCGCGCAAGCCTACGTGGACGTGTTCCGGGGAACCCCGCTCCTCGTCCAACTCATCATCATATACTTCACGACCCCCCTCATCGGCCTCACCTTCCGAAGCCTCTTCTTCGCCGGACTCGTCGCCCTCACTTTGAACGCCGGAGCATACGTCGCGGAGATCTTCCGCAGCGGCATCCAATCCATAGACAAAGGACAAATGGAAGCCGGAAGAGCATCGGGCCTCTCGTACGCGCAGACGATGCGCCACATCATAGTCCCGCAGGCTTTCCGAAGGGTCATACCGCCTTTGACGAACGAGTTCGTCATGCTCATAAAGGACACTTCGATAGTGAGTGTGATCGGCCTCGTCGAGCTTTTGAAAGCCACTCAAGACATGCGGAACGAAACGTTCAACGGAACCCCGCTCATCGCGGCGGCGCTCATATACCTCGCGATATGCCTCCCGCTCATATACCTCGCGAACGGCCTCGAACGCCGCCTTAACCGCCGGACGGCGTGAAACTCGCTTCGCTCGCGCAATTCAGCTTGTCAGCGTTTCAGTTTTTTGTTTTTGCCGACTGGCTGAAATGCTGACGAGCGAAGTGGGCTGACGAGCGCGAAGCGAACGCGGAGCGCGTGCGTGGTTTGCCTCCGGCAAACCGCTTCACCCGTCTATCGGGCCGCCGCGGGGCGGCTCTTCGTCGTCTTCGACCTCAAGGATCGCGCTCCCGAGGGAGCCTCCCTGGCTCTTTATGAACTTCCTCTCGGACGTGTACGCCTGAGCCATCATCGCAAGCTCCATCTTCTCTTTCTCGACGGGGAGCGTCCCCGCTTCTTCTTGCTTGACAAGCTCCGCGCCGCTTTCGCCGAGGGAGGCTTCGAGTTCTTTGATCCTCCGCCTCATCTTCAGGCGACCGCCGGGGGTGAGGCGGAGATAGACTTGTTCGTTCGGGCCTTCGACCGGGTTCACCCACGCCGCCCGAAGCCAACCTTGAAGGATCCCATTCCGAATATCGTCCTTGTTTTGAAGCTCCATACCGACCTCCCGATCGCTCGTCGAACTTTCCGAAAGAACGTCCATAATAACCCGTATGGCGACAAGGTTTCGACCATGCGCCGGATCACACGTCGAAAGCCGCTCCCATCCCGACGGCGACGGTGTTTAACTCGTCGCGCCGAACCCCCCCGGCGAGCCGGGGTCAATTTCTAAGAAAGCCATGAAGATTTCGGGGCGATCGAAACTTCGCGCCATGCGTGGCGTATGAGGGGATGTGTTTGGAGAAGCGGACAAACTGAAAGACTGGAAAGACCTCGAAGCCTCTCTGAACGGGGCTTTCTCGGCCCGTGCGAAAGGCTTTCTCGGCTCCAAATTTTCGCTCTCCGCCTCGGATGGCGAGTTCGGAGTCCTTCGGCTCGAAGGCTCCGGTGGCGCGTCTTTCGAGGTGGGTGGGATCGAGGGCCGGATCGAGCCGTCCGGTTCGAGGCGTCGCATGTCCGTCGGCGACGAGGCGATTTTGACTGCCGGGCGCGAGGGTTCCGGGTTGTGGATCGAGGTCGGAGGGGCCGCGTTCGACGCCAACATGTCGCTCCTTAGAAACACGGCTTCGGCGCGTTCCGCCGAGGGCCGGGAGGTCGCGCGGGTGTCCGGTGGGATCTCGAACCGAAGCTATGAAGCGTCCTTCGGGGAGGGGAGTATGGCGGTGGCGGTCTTTCTTCTTTTCCATCTCGCGGCGACGCGGCGGCGGGCGTTCCGGGCGAGTACGGCGACCCCCGCCGGAAGGTAAAATAAAGAGACCGAAAAAGGAGGCAGCATGGAGCGAGAACCGAATTACGGAAGGCATCACGAACCGGGCGACGGAATGGACACCGAAACGCGGGGTATGTCCCAGGCGACCACGATGAGCGAGAGCGACGAGAGGACGTGGTCCATGCTCTCGCATCTCAGCGTGCTTCTCGCCTTCGTCGGCCTCATGCCGCTCGGGTCGCTCATAATCTGGCTGATTTACAAAGACCGTTCCCCGAAGGTCGGGTTCCACGCTTTGCAGAGTTTGTGGTATCAAGTCGCGTGGGTCGTCATCCTCGTCGCGGGATGGTTCATCACCTTCGTACTCAGCTTCATCTTGATCGGGCTTCTCCTTATCCCCGTCATGCTCCTCGCGAGCGTCGTCCCGATCATCCACGGATGCTACGCCGCATATAAGGTCAATCAAGGAATCGACTTCCGGTACCCATTCATCGCCGACAAGATAGACGGCGGACAACGAATGGTGTGAACCACGGGGAGCGAAGGCTCCGAATAGAAGCCCCTCCGGAATTCCGGAGGGGCTTCTATTCGTCTGCTGTGAGGTTTGTTTACGGGGAGATGGGAGGAGGAGCGAGGGTGGGGGCGAACGCGGGAGCGGCGGGGGCGAGAGGAGCGTTCACGGGGGCGCGGGCGGCGGCTGTCTGGGCTTGTATTTGGGGTTGGAAGGTGTCCTTCGGCGTGGCGAAGACTGTGATGGTCGAGCCTTGCGGGGCCATCGTGCCGACCGCCGGGTCGGTTCCCCACGCGACGCCGCGGTTGGCGTAGCCTTCCTGGTAGCTGTACACGATCTGGGCGTCGAAGCCGCGGTTGCGGAGGATCTCGACGGCTGAATAGTCGAAGTACGTCCTCACCTCCGGCACCATTTGCAAGACGGCGTTCTCTTCCCTCTCCGTCGCCTGTACATTCTCGGCGGGGTTTTCGGCGGGGTTCTCTTCGGGCTCCGGAGCCTCGGGCGGGCTGCTCTCCACAGGCTCCGCCGGGGTGAGGGTTTGCTCGACCTCGCCCCCCGCCGAACCGAGGTTCATATACCCGAGTCCGGTCGCCCCGACCGCCGTCCCGGCTCCGAGGAGCAAAACGGCGAGCGTCGAGGCGAGCGTGAGCTTCCCCCGGCTCCGGCGTGGCTTCTTCGGTTTCTGATTCTTCGGGATTTCCTGTGTGATGCCCACGACCATCGGGAGCGACATGTCTTCCATCTCGTCGAGCATCGCTGTCGCCGACGGGTACCGATATTCGGGGTTCTTCTCGAGAGCCTTCATCACCACCGCCTCCATATGCGGTGTGACCTTCCGGTTCAGCCTCCGTATAGGGGTCGGCGTCTCATGAAGCTGCTGGCGAGCAAGGCTCTTCAAATCCCCCGAGAACGGCGGCCTCCCGGCGAGGCAATGGTAAAGGAGGATGCCCACCGAATAAATATCGCTTTGCTGCGTCGCCTCGCGTCCCCGGAGTTGCTCGGGCGACATGTACCGTGCGCTGCCGATGATCTCACCCGGCTCGCCCGTCTCCACGTCGTCCTCGACGATGCGTGCGATCCCGAAGTCCGCGACTTTGACGGTTCCGCTCGGCGTCATCAAAATGTTCGACGGCTTTATGTCGCGGTGGACTATGCCGCGCCGATGCGCGTACGCGAGGGCTTCGAGAAGCTGCGCGGCGATCTTCCGCGTCGTCTTCTCGTCGAGGCGGCCGCTATTCTCCGAGAGAAGCCCCGACATGTCCTTGCCCGTGACACACTCGGCGACGATGAACGGAACTTCGCCGTCTTGGGAGATGTCGTATACCTTGACGATGTTCTGATGATCCAATGAAGCCATCGCCCGCGCCTCTTGCCGGAAGCGGCGGCGGAACGAGGGGATTTCGGCGTATCGGCGGTGGAGAGTCTTCAGAGCGACGGTGCGGCCGAGGATCGAATCTTCGGCTTTATAGACCACGGCCATGCCGCCAGAGCCAAGAACACCTTGAACCCTGTAACGTCCCCCAAGAACCGTTCCGACCGGGGCTTCCAGAATACGCCTACCTTCGCTATTATTACGCTTCGCACCCAATTATATAACCCTCGCCATTGCCTAGATATGTTCCCTCCGAGGCGATCTTCCCGCCCTCAACATGAAGCAGACTACCACGTTTGTGTACCATATTTTGTGGTTCTCTCAAACGGAAAAATGGATCCGCGCTCCGGATATGCCGCCCCGAAAAGCCGACAGCGAACGGGCGAGAAGATAATGCCCGGTGGAAAACCGAAATTCGACGCATACTTTCGATGCGATGAATTCTGCGAAACCCTTCGGAGTTTCGCAGAGGGATGCCCCGATCTCTGCAAAGTCATGTCCGTCGGGAAAGCTACGAGGGCCGGGATCTTTGGCTCGCGGAACCCACGAACCGAAACACCGCACCCGCCTCCGACAAGCCCGCTTTCCGGGTGGACGGAAATACGCATGCGGGTGAAGTAACGGGTTCAATGGCGGCGCTTCATCTCATCTCCACCCTCCTCGAGGAGCAAACTTTTCGCGTGCTTCCGCGCATCTCCCCCGATGCCGCACACGCTCCGGGCGGCCCTCCACCCCGAGGACATAAACGGCGACGGCCACATCCTCCAAATGCGCGTCCGCTACGACAACGGCGAATGGAAGGTGTCCGAAAAAGACTCGAGGCTCACGGTTCCGCGCCCGCCGGACGAGTTCGGGGGCGTCTGTCGTCGGAGACTTCCCGGCTCTCGTTATTCCTTCGCCGCTTTGCGTATCTCGCGGAGGGCTTCGAGGAGCTCTTCGTCGTCTGGATCGCCGTCGAAGGGCTTTATGAGGTAGCCGGAGGGGCCGGCCATCTCGGGGTGGTCGTCAACGGCGAAATCCACGCTCACGGGCGGAGGCTCGGCCTTCGAGAAATAGCCGAAGGGGAGGTCGTCCACCCCGATGAATTCGGCGGCCCGCCTCGCGTATCCGCTCCCCGCGCTCGACCATATGTATACGTGGTGGCCTTCGCCTATGAGGGTTTCGAAGACCTCGCGGACTTTCGGTCGGGCCGCGCCCGCGCCGACGAGGGTTCCTTGAACGTCGAAGACGATGTTCATTTTTTAGCCGTCAGCCATTATCTGTCAGCCTTCAGCTTGGGCTGCTCGATGCGCTGCCCGGCCCCGCATTCGAGTTCGGCGCACAGGTTCTGGGACGGAATTTGATGGACGCGGAAAGGTGTGATCCTGTGCGAGTCCGGTATTCTCGCAGCCAAAAAGCTGAAAGCTGGCCGCTGATGGCTGATAGCTATCTCTCCTCCTTGCGAGGAAGGATACTTTGGGCTTGCGCGGAGATGCGGGCGCGGAGGTCTTCGAAGGTGATGCCGCTCGGGGAGGGGAGTTCGAAGTCGCGGAGCAGCCGGGTGAGGACGTTCCCGCCGCCGAGTTCGATCCATTCTTCCACCCGCATCTTCGCAAGCGTCTCGACGACCTTCACCCACCGCACCGGAGCGACCATCTGATTTTTGAGAGCCTCGCCGACGGCCTCCGCGCTCGTGAGGACCGAGCCGTCGATCGCGCTGACTATCGGGACTTCCGGCTTTTCGAATTCGATCGAGTCGAGGATGCCGCGCATCCTCTCCGCCGCCGCCGAGACGTACGGCGAGTGCGCGGCGAACGAGACGTTCAATGGGATCTTCCGCCCCTTTATCTTCGCGACCGCGTCCCCGACCGCCCCCCTCAAACCGGAGACGACCGTCTGCCTCGGCGAATTGTAATTCGCGACGACGGAGCCTTCGGACTCGCCGAGAGCCTCCTCGACCTCCTCGGGTGAGGCGCGGAGGATGGCGACCATCCCGCCCGGTATCTTCTCGGCGACCTCGGCCAAAAACTTGTCGCGCAGCGAGACGAGCCATATTCCGGTTTCGAGGTCGAAGCATCCGGCGGCGTACGCGGCCCCGTACTCCCCGAGGGAGTGTCCGGCGACGACATCGGGGCGCACGGCGAGGTCGCGGCTCTCGTCGGCGTCGCGGGCCGCGAGCGTGAAGAGCTTGACTTGATCCGGAACCCTCTCGCCGACGATGCTCCGGATTACGGGGAGCATTTCCTTCGGCGGCTCCGCCACGCCGCCACCTTGTCCCGGAAATACGAACGCCTTCATCTCACTTCACCTGTCCACTCGAACGACTCCAAAATCTCATCCCCCAAAATACCGCGAAGGGTGAGCGTTTCTACCATAAAACCGCCCCTCTTCGCAACAAGCGGGCGCGAAGCATATACGCGAGCAAACCCCGAACGGTTCAAACCACAGCCGCCGACGAGCCTCCCTCTGGAAAACTCTCCGCATTTTCATCCCTCGATGTCGCGCCGCATCACCTCATATTCCTCGCGCCCGATCCCGCCCTTCGCATACCTCTCGTTATGACGAAGAAAACTAGACGGTCTTCACAAACTCGTCCACGCTTTTTATATGGCGGACGAGATCGGCGAAGGGTGTCTCCCTCAAAGGCCGGAGAAGTCGATCATCCGCCGTCGCCATGATGGTGTCCATCGCTTCGGCGAGCGAGATGAAGAGAGCGTCGTATATGATGACGCCGAAGTCGGCGATTTCCGTGGCGCGGGGCATGAGGTCTTCGGGCTTGTAAAGCGAGACGGGATCTTCGGCGAACTCGCCCCATATGCTCCGTGCCTCTTCGGGCGAAAGTTCTCCCCGGCGGCGCTTTTGCCAGAGCGCGTTCCAGAATTCTGGCTGGATGGTGCTCGGGGCCGCGCCCCGTATCGTCCCGTTCGCCATGGCGTCGAAGAGCGTGAGGGCTTCGTCCCGGAACTCTTCGGAGACATACCATTTAACCGCGACGGAGGTGTCCAACACGATCGGGCGCGAACCTTCCGTCACCGGGAGTCGCGGTCGGCGCGGACGGTTTCCGCGCTGTCGGAGAAGCGACGTCCGTCGGCTGCGAAGCGGTCGTTCATCTCCTTCGCGCGCCCAGCCAGTTTTTTGAGATCCGGGTTCGCCCGCCGACTCGGTTTCAACTCCACGATTTTCTTGTCCGCCATCTCAAACCACCTCCGCGAAACATTATACGCCAGCCGACCATCCGCCCCCTCACGGGGCGAGTACGCGGAGCGAGCCGGGGAGCACCTTCGCTTCGAAGTCGCGGGTCGGGGCGAGTATTTCGCCGTCCACGTGCGCCGGGACGGCGTCGGCCATCTTCACTTCGAGGTTTTCGGCCCGCGCCATGTTCACCTCGTCGTGGCGAAGGATGGTTCCGGCGAGGGCGGATGGGATGATGTGCATGACGTCGAGGCGGCTTATCTTCTCGGACCATACGACGTCGAAGAGGCCGTCGTCGAGCTTCGACTCGGGCGCGAGCTTGAACATTGCCCCGTACGTCGTGCCGAGCGCGGCGGCGACGAGTATCGTCTCGGCCTCGATGGCCTTTCCACCGTCGAGGGTGAGCGTCGCCTCGTGGCACGTGAAGCCCCACAAAAGCCGACCGACTGACCACATGTAACGCCCCGTCCCGCCGAGGTACGATGGAGCGATCTTCACCCCGGCGGCCACCTCCGCGTCGAAGCCGATGCCGAGGCCGTTGTTGAAATGTACGCCGTTCACCTCGCCCGCGTCCACGACCCGGACGTTCCCCGCGGCTATGACTCCCAAAGCCCGACGGAGATCGGAGCCGATGCCGAGGGCCTTCACATAGTCGTTGCCGCTCCCCGCCGGAAGTATGCCCATGACCCTCCCCGTCCCGACGCACGCCGACGCGACTTCGTGGGCCGTCCCGTCGCCGCCGACGGCCACGGCGGTTTCGTCCTCGGGAAGCTCGCGGGCGATGCGGGCGGCATCGCCCGGCGCATCCGTAACGTGCCACTCCGGCGAGAGGCCGAAACCCCCGAGGAAGTTCGAGATATCCCCGAGCAGCCTTCCGGCCCGGCCCTTGTTCGCCACCGGGTTGAGGATCAAATGCGTCTTCCGCCTCTCCATGATCGGCGAAAATACCAGAATCTCCACCCCCCCGCTCGAAAGTATTCCGTCCATGAACCGATGGTTGAGACTCGCGCATCGGCGACGGCGAATTGAACCATAGCTTCAGGCTATTCTTGCCGGAACGCTATATTTTGGGTGTGGGAAGCCCACGAACCACCATGGAGTCCGCTTCAGGAGCGGGTTCTCGTAAGGAGTTTCCGGCTTTCGGTGTTTTGGCGAGGGTTTTGTTTTATTTACATCAACCTCGCGTCAAGGTAGAGTTGTCCTTGATTCTCCGGTTTAGTGTCGCGCCGAGTTTGGAACGGGGTACAATATCCAGCTATGTCGAGCCTATCCGAAAGCTGTCTCCACCTCGATGGATTCCGGGTTTCGGGCGGCTCGGATCTCGTTTGTCCGGGGTGCGGGGCGAGGCTCGACGCCGCGAGGGTCGCGGAGTGGGTGAGGGATGCGGAGCGGGAGAGAGACGAGGCATACTCTTTGATCGAAGGTGATGAGTTCGGTGAGATCGTGCGCGAGGAGCGTCAGCAGGAAGTATATCGGCGGCGCAAGGTGATGTACGAGTTGAAGAGCGTGCCGAGAATCGAGACCGCGAGGCCGGAGATGATCCTCGTCGCCCACGACCCCGGCGAAGACGCATACGAGTGCCGCATTTTCTACAAGGAGCCGAGGCCGGAGCACGGCATGGACCACCTCACCGTGGAAGCGAACATGAGGGCCATCCTCGAACTCAAATCCGACCCGAGCCCCGTCGTGCGAACCGCCGCCCGCAAAGTCGAGGAGTTCCACCTCTCACGGATGGGATTCGCCGAAGACGGAGGCCACGCCCCCGGACGCCGGGTTTTCTACGCCAGCGATTTGTGATCCGCTCCTTCGGTCGCTCCGGTTCTCGCCGACCTCGCTGGACTCCTTGTGAAAGCGTCTCTGGCGAAGGCGGCGATCGAAATATAGAATAGTCCCCGTCGAGAGAAGCGAAAGCATTTTTAGAAGGGTGCGGTCAGATGAGCGGGAGCAATTTCATATCCATGGTCGTACTCATCCTCATTCTCCTCTTCATCCTCATGAACGTGGGGCCGCTTATCTCGGTGTTTTGAGCGTTCCGCTTCGCGGAACGCGCTTTCAGCCGTCAGCTTTTCGTGGCGAGAGTCGGAAGGTTTTTAGCGGCGTGTAAATTGCGCCTTCTTTTTTTGTTTCGCTTTTTACGAGGTGTATCTCTTTCGCCTCGAAGGCGGGGATCTCCGCTCCTCGGGTTTCCGCCTCGCGTTCGACTTCGATCTCCACGAACCTTTTCCTCGCTCTTCCGAGGGTAAAGTGCGGCGAGAATGGACGGCTTTCGCGCTCGAAGCCGAGGTTTTCGCATTCGCTTTCGATGTCTTCGGCGAGGGCGCGGAGGGTTTCGGTGGCTCCTTTCGCGCCGATCCATATGACCCTCGCCTTCCTTTCCGAAGGGAAGCCGCCGAAGCCCGAAGGCGCGAGCGCGAGAGGGGCGTGCCTCTCCGCAACGTTTGCGAAGAAGTCCGCGACTTTTTCGGCTTTCTCATCCGAAACTTCGTCGAGGAATTTCAGCGTGAGGTGGATGTTTTCGGGGCGAACCCATCGCACGTCGCCCGCGACCCGGAGTCCGCTCGCCGAGTCCGACATGGCTTTTTGGATTTCCTTCGGCGGAAAGATGGCGAAGAAGAGGCGCACGGGTTACTCGGGTGGTTCTTCTCTCGCGGCGCGCTTCGCGGCATCGCGCTTCGCGGCGCGGTTGGCGATGAGGGCTGCGGTCGCGCCCGCGCCGACTCCGTTGTCCACGTTTACGACGGAGAGGCCGGGGGAGCATGTCTGGAGCATGCCGAGGATCGCCGCCGTCCCGTCGCCGCCGAGGCCGTATCCCGTCGAGGTCGGAAGCCCGATAACCGGGACGCCGACGAGCGCGGATACGACCGTCGGCAAAGCCCCCTCCATCCCCGCCGCCACGATGAGGCAGTCCGGGTCGAAGGCGTTCATCTCTTCGAGCGGGGCCGCGAGGCGGTGTATCCCCGCCACTCCGACATCGTGGAAGCTCTTTATCTCCACGCCCATCTCCGACGCGACGGCGATGGCCTCTTCGAGAACGGGCATATCCGAGGTTCCCGCGCTCATTGCGGCGACGCGCCCGCCCGAAGGACTCGGCTCTCCGAACCCGGCCATGATCGCCCGCCCGAGCCGCTTCACCGGGACATCCTTCAAGAACCGCCGGAGCGCCGCCTCCGTCTCTTCTGACGCGCCGCTCACTATGACACGCTCCTCGGAGGCTCCGAGCATGGCGGCGCAAATTTTCGCGGTTTGCTCCGGGGTCTTTCCGGCGGCGTATATGATCTCGGGTACGCCCTTTCGCGAGCGGCGTCCGGGGTCGAGGGCGGCGAAGGAGTCGAGGTACCGGACTTCGCCCCGTTTCAGTTCGGCGGCTGCGGAGGCGGGCGGGAGGGAGCCGTTCGCGACGGCGACGAGTATGTCTTCGAGTTTATTTTCGAGTTTGTCCACGGTGGCGAGTGTAATACATCGCCAGGTGGGTAAATCATGCGGGTCGAAGCAAATACGGGCCGACGGACGTACATGTTGGCGTGGCCTGAAATATTTCGAGAGGTTTGCTGCTTATGGGTTTGTTCGAGTTTCCCCTTTTTGACAGTGTCGGGAGGGTTCGCTGATGGGCGGCGCGGGAGACGCCGCCGCGAGCGTCACCTTCCCGACGTGGGCGTGGGCCGTCTTTATCGGGGTCGTGGTTACGTTACTTTTCCTCGACCTCTTCGTGCTTCATCGGGGGGCGAGGAAGATACCGTTCCGCGAGTCGTTGTGGCTCTCGGCGGGCTGGATCTCCATCGCCCTTGCTTTCGGGGTCTTCGTCTTCTTTTTGACCGGGCCGGAGGTGGCCGGGGAGTACCTCGCGGCGTACCTCGTCGAGTGGTCGCTCTCCCTCGACAACGTGTTCGTGTGGGCCGTCATATTCTCGGCCTTCGCCGTGCCGGAGGAGTATCGGTACCATGTCCTTTTCTGGGGCGTGGTGGGGGCGCTCGTGTTTCGGGCGATCTTCGTGATGATCGGCATAAGCCTCCTCTCGGCGTTCACGTGGCTCGTCTTCGTCTTCGGAGCGTTCCTCATCTTCACCGGGTTCCGCATGTTCCGGAGCAGCCACGACGACGACGGCAAAGACTACCGTGACAACCGCGTCCTCAACTTCATCGAGCGCCGCTTCCCGCTCACCGAGGACTATCGGGGCGACCACTTCGTGATCTCCGAGAACGGAAAGCGGTACGCCACCCCGCTCCTCGCCGTCCTCGTCGTCATCGAGTCCTCCGACCTCCTCTTCGCCACAGACTCCGTCCCGGCGGTGCTCTCGATCACCTCGAACACCTTCATCGCGTACTCTTCCATCGCCTTCGCCATCCTCGGGCTTCGTGCTTTGTACTTTGCCCTCGAAGGTCTCATAGACCGTTTCAAATACCTCCACTACGGCCTCGCGGCGATACTCGTATTCGTCGGGGCGAAGTTCATCCTCGAAGGAGTCGACATCCACCTCCCGATATACGCCTCGCTCCTCCCGATAGCCGCCATCCTTCTCGGCTCCATCGCCGCCTCTCTATATTTCACGTGAGGGAGCTCCGGCGGAGCCTCCGGGGCGTGACGCCGAGTATGCTTTAACCGCGCATCCATCCCCGCCCGCATTTCCTATATCTTCGGCGAAAAAAGGCTCCGTCCGGGTTTTTGCTGGTAATATATGCGCTTGCTTTATAGCGGCCAATAACGGCGGAGCGGCGAGGAACGAGGAGACGGAAACTTAATTGGATTTCGGGGAACTATTCGTCCGCTTTCTGGGCGTACTGGCGATAGACCTCATCCTCTCGGGGGACAACGCCGTCGTCATCGCGCTCGCCGTCCAGAGGCTCGAAGGGAGGACGCGCCGACGGGCCATTTTCTGGGGCGCGATGGGGGCCGTCATGCTGAGGCTTCTCTTTGCGGGCCTCGTCATATGGTTCATAGACGACGTGCCGCTCCTTCGGGCCGTCGGCGGGCTGCTTCTTATCTGGATCGCCTGGAAGCTCATGTTCCAGGACGACAGCCACGACAACGTCCAGTCCGGGGCGAGCATATGGGAGGCCATCCGGATAATCATCATTGCCGACGTGGTCATGTCCCTCGACAACGTCCTCGCCCTCGTCGCCGTCTCAGGGGAGAGCCTAGCCCTCGTCGGCTTCGGCATCATACTCACGATCCCACTCATAGTCTTCGGAGCCACCATACTGAGCGCGCTCATGGATCGAATGCCGTGGCTCATATACCTCGGCTCCGGCGTCCTCATATATGTCGCGGTCGAGATGTTTTTCGCGGACACCGTTGTGATGGGCGCCCTCGGCGATATAAACCACACCCTCATACGGATACTCGGCGCGATCGCCGCCGCCGCCTTCATCGCCTTCGGATACTATAAAGTCCGCCAACTGCGCGAGATCCCGCCCCCCGTCCCCCGCGTGAAGTAAAGAGCCTCATAGCGTGTCCGTGGAAGCACATGCTTCCGCGATCCGGGCATCAGGAAATACTTCCCGCACGATCCATGCTCGACGAATGGAACCTCGCCGACGGGTGGCCGACCTTCATGAACTCCACTGTGAAGCGCTCGCCTCGTGGGGTCGCGTTTGCTTTCCCGATCCCACGACCTCGCGGACACTCGAAGACGCGGGGTGATCCCCCGGACTCGGTGTCATCCTTCCATCTTCCGCGCTCCGGGCGTCGCCTCGTACTCGAAGCCCGCCTCCCCGATGGCGGCCTCCATCTCCGAAAGCTCGGATTCCCCGCCGTCGTATGACACGGCGGCGAGTCCTTTTCCCCCGTCCACGCTCACGAGCCTCACAAAGTCGAGGCGCGAAAGCGCGCGCTCCAGCCGCTCGGCGTCGTCTTCGTTTTTCAGGTTCTTCACGATCAATGTGATGTCGGGCATTCGTCGCTCCCTTCGGTCGCTGGCTTCAGGTCACAGGTTTCAGGCATCAGGCAAAGACCGCGATCGTCGCGACGGATGCCGAAGAACGCACCCGTCGAAGAAATCGAAACTCGAGTTCGCGTCGCTCGGAAAAACGGTGTTTCGGTCACCGCCGAACCTGAAACCTTCATTGTTCCCTCGGACGGACATCGAGGCTCCTCTCTCGCCCGTTACTCACGACTTCGAGCGTCGCGCGGCGGTCTATGGCCGATTCGTCGAGGAGGTTGAGAAGCTCGTCGGTGGAGTGGACGGGCTTCCCTCCGAGGCCGACGATGACGTCTCCGGGCCTCACGCCCGCCATCTCGGCGGGGCTGTTCGGGGCGACGTTCTCGACGCCCGCGCCGCCGGGGAAGTCGCCGCTTCTCGGGCGCGTCACGACCCCGACCCCGAGGTGCGCCCGCCTCACCCGGCCCTCTGTGAGGAGGGCGAAGATCACCCTTCGGAACGTCGCCGAGACCGGGACGGCGAAGCCGATACCCTGCGCGCCGCCGATGATCGCCGTGTTTATCCCGATGACCCGCCCCGATGCATCCGCCAAAGGGCCGCCGGAATTGCCGGGGTTTATCGCCGCGTCGGTCTGTATGACGTTCTCGATGGGGCGACCGCCCTCGCCCCGGATCGAACGCCCGAGCGCGCTCACGACACCAGCGGTGACGGTTCTTTGAAACCCGAGCGGGCTTCCAATGGCGACGACGAGCTGCCCGACGACGAGGTTCTTCGCCTCGCCGAGTTCCGCGACGACGGGCTCCTCCTCCGGCTCGAAGCGCACGACCGCGAGGTCGCTCGGCGCGTCGTCCCCGAGAACCTCCGCCGAAACCGAAGAGCCCCCCGACGATATCGCCCGTATATCGCCGCCGCCCCGCCTCGCATTTCGCATTCCCCGAACGACATGGCTGTTCGTCACGGCGGTCGCCGTCGTGCCGTCCGTCCCGAGGACGACCCCGCTCCCGCCCGCCCTCCCGTTCGCCAGCCCGACCGAGATCACCGCAGGTTCGAGCTTCTCCGTCACCGCCCTCACGGCCTGCGAGTATTCGTCGAGGGCGTCGCTCCCGAGCTTCGAGCTTGCCGAAAGATTCTCGAATATCTCCATAATGCGTTATTTTTACCCCGCGCCCGCCGAAAGACACCCGGACGAAAGAACGGTTTTCGGGGAGGGGAAGGCGGATACGGAGATGGCGAACATCGAAGACGTGCGGGACGCGGAGCGTTTCGGCAGCCGTGAGAAGATCCCGGACGGGCCGCCGGAAGCGAGCGTCGAGATGCGTCGGCGGAGTTTATGAAAGTCGGCCACCCGTCGGCGAGGCTCCATCCGGCGAGCATGGCCCGTGCGCGAAGTATTTCCTGATGCCCGGCTCGAAGAAGGATCGAACCTTCCGCAAGCCGCCGTGAAAAGGAAGAGGCCGCGTCCCCCTCCCGGCGGACGCGGCCTCTTCGCTTCGGGGTTTGTGGGAGGGTTTTTTAGGATCTCCCTTTCGTCTCGTAGGCGAGGATGTCGCCGTTTTGGGCGTTCACCTTCGCTTCGTGGAGGATGCCGCCGTTCTCGTCGAAGGTCTCGATCTCCCACACCGCGAAGCCGTTCTCGTCGTCGAGCTTGTTTTCGACGACCCTTCCGGGGAAGGCGTCGGCGGCGGCGCTCTCGGCCTCTTGGCGGGTTATGTTTGTTTGGTCGAGGAGGTATGCGATCTCGTACGAGTCCTCCGCGTCCTCGATCTTCCGTCCCATGATGTCGCCTTCCCGAGCCTCGATGAGGACTTCGACCTCAATAGCGGTAGTTTGTTGTTAGCGGGCATAGAGGTAGAGTCCTTTGCCCGAGAACACCCACTCAAGCAGCGCTTTCAGCTCCGGCGGCGGGGGCAGATCCGAGTACGCCCTCCAGTAGCGCATGAGCATTACGTACGGCTCCAGCCACGCCCTCACCCTCCGCAGCGCGA
>JACCWD010000049.1 GCA_013697825.1 Rubrobacter sp. | reverse complement strand
AAAGCCTCGCGCCCGACGCAATGCCCTTCCTCGGCGGCATCGTGCTGGCGGCCCCGTGGCTCGCCATCGGCGTGGCGATACTGCGCCACAACCTCTACGACATAGACTTCATCATCAACCGGACGCTCGTTTACGGGGGGCTCACAGCCTGCGTCGTCGGGATCTACGTCTTCGTCGTCGGCTACCTGGGAACCCTCTTCCGCGCCGAGGAGAATCTCGCCATCTCCCTCGTCGCAACTGGAATCGTCGCCGTCGCCTTCCAACCCCTCCGCGACCGCCTCCAACGCGCCGTCAACCGCCTCATGTACGGAGAGCGCGACGAACCTTATGAAGTTCTCTCGCGCCTCGGGGAGCGTCTCGAAGGAACCCTCGACCCGGACTCGGCCCTCTCGACGATCGTGGATACGGTCGTCCAGGCGATGAACATTCCGCACGCCGCCATCGCCCTCGATTTGAACGGCGAGTCCGTGAAGGCGGCGGAGCACGGCGAGCCGAAAGGAACCCCGACAACGCTCCCTCTCTCGTATGGTGGCCGGGCGGTCGGGCGGCTCGTCCTCTCCCCGCGCTCTCCGGGAGAGGAATTCTCCGCTTCCGACAGGCGTCTCCTCGAGGATTTGGCGCGGCAGGCGGGGGCCGCCGTCCACGCCGTCCGGCTGACCGCAGATTTGAAGCGGTCGAGAGAGGGGATCGTCACCGCGAGGGAGGAGGAGCGCCGCCGCCTCCGGCGAGACCTCCACGACGGCCTCGGGCCTCGCCTCGCCGCGCAGACTTTGAAGGTGGGTTCCGCGAAGTCGCTTTTCCCGAGAGACCCCGAGACGGCGAACATGCTCCTCGAGGAATTGGAAAGAGATCTCGACGGGGCTTTGGCCGACATCCGGCGCCTCGTCTACAACCTCCGCCCACCCGCCCTCGACCAACTCGGGCTCGAAGGGGCCATACGGGAATCCGCCTCGCAATACGACTCGGAGAAGATGGGCGTGGCTTTCCGGGGGCCGGAGAACGTCCGAAGCCTCCCCGCCGCCGTCGAGGTCGCCGCGTACCGCATCTCGCAGGAAGCCCTCGCCAACGCCGCCCGCCACGCGAGCGCGAAGAATTGCGCCGTCCGGCTCTCGATGACCTCCGACATACTCGAACTGGAAATATCCGACGACGGCGTGGGGGTTCCGGACGACCGCCGCATCGGGGTCGGGCTTTCTTCGATGCGCGAGCGGGCGGAGGAGCTTGGCGGCACGTGCGGGGTGGAGGCCGCGCCGGGCGGAGGAACCCGTGTCTTCGCGAAGATACCGTTGCCGGAAGGAGAAACGGAATGAGCGAAGCTGCAAACCTTCGGGTACTCGTCGCCGACGACCATCCGATGTTCCGCGACGGCGTGAGGGCGATGCTCCTCTCCGCGCCGGACATGAACCACATCGGCGAGGCCGATACCGGGGAGAAGGCCGCCGCCCTCGCCGCCGAGCTTCGACCCGACGTCGTCGTCATGGACATCCAAATGCCCGGCGGGGGCGGCATCGAAGCGACGAAGAAAATAAAGGAAGCTCGCCCCGAAACGAACGTCCTCATGGTCACGATGTTCGAGGACGACGCGACGGTTTTCGCCGCGATGCGGGCCGGGGCGTCGGGATACGTCCTCAAAGGCGCGAACTACGAAGAAATGCTCCGCGCCATTGCCGCCGCCGGGAACGGAGAGGCCATCTTCTCCCCGAAGCTCGCCCTTCGCCTCGTGGACTTCTTCTCCGGGACGGCTCGCTCCGCGCCGCCCGAGGCGTTCCCGGAACTCTCTGAAAGGGAGCGGGAAATACTCGACCTCATCGCGGGAGGGCTGAAAAACGCGGAGATAGCCAAGCGGCTTTATCTCAGTCCGAAGACCGTGCGAAACAACGTCTCGTCCATTCTTCACAAGCTCCACGTCGCCGACCGGGCCGAGGCGATCATCCGCGCCCGCGAGGCGGGGATGGGGTGAGGCGGGCTTTGTTGCAAAGCTCCGGTTTGCGAGTAGAGTACGGGCATGGCCGGGAAGAGATTGGGGAAGAAGGAGCCGCGTTACTCGTTCATTCTCAACCCCCATGAGGGGACGAGGCTGAGTCGGTGTCCGAGGTGCGAGGGGAGGACGCATCCGCGCAAGTTCGTTTTGTTCATAGTCGTGGACGGGTTCGGGCCGTTGGCGCTCGGAAAGACGTGCAAATTCTGCACCCGGTGCGCCTTGATCATGGCCCACAAAGACGAACTCGAACACGAGTTGACCATCGCTTTCGAGAAGCGAGACCCCGCCATCATCGGCAACGAGTACATGGTGTTCGGAACTGTGGACAAGAAAGTCTGGCAAAAGGGCCTCGAAGGCGAGGCTCCCGACATCGAAAACATGCTCGACCACGTGGCGGACTTCGAGAGGGAGTTTGATCTCCACTACGACCCCGGAGGCTGGCGCCCGGCGGAGTAAACGCTAAAGCGAAGCCTCTCCCTTTATGAGATCGCCCCCTCCACCGGCCCGGAGACCCCGGCCACAATAGCGACCTCGACCTTCTCCCTCATCTCCACGCGACCTCCGGCGATGTCGCCCGGCGATCACGGGACATTCTTCCCGGCTGACCCGGGACTCCGCCTCATGACGGCGGGACGCAGCGCCTCGTAGAGTGTCTCTCGGAAAGGCGAAGTGAACGAAAGGAGATGAAGATGTCATCGCAGAGACCGCGGGACGCGACCGTGAGGTATGCGTGGATACCGCTCGTTTTGGTCACGGTCGTGATCCTCTTCGTCGTTGGCAGCGGCGAGGAGGGGCCGGTGGCGGAGGGATCGGTTTTGCACGCTTTCGCGAGCGCACCCCACTTCACCGACGAGGCTCCGGCGAGCATACTCGAAGCCCGGCTTATGGGCACGCAACTCATGATGATGGCCGTCCTCGGCCTCGCCGTGATTTTGGGGCCTTTCAGACACGGCGAGCGGTGGGCGTGGTTCGCGCTGTGGTGCTTTCCCGCCTTTTTCGTCATCCACATCATCGCCTTCGGAACCTTCGTCATTGACGGGATCTTCACCGCGATATGCGCCGCGAGCCTCCTCGTCCCATACCGGAAGTTCTTCCCGAATCGAAGCGCCGAGTCCGAACTTCGGACGACCATGAGCCGGGCGTGAATGAACGCATTTCGAGCGCCCGCCGCGAACTTGGCGGCGGGCGCTTCTCTCTTCTTCGGCGCGTCGCGAGCGGAAAAGCACGTTTGTATCTAAAATGAGGCGTGTCGAGAATGCGAGGAGCCGCGCATGAACTTGCCGCGAGTGCATGATCCGGCCTCCGCCGACGCGCGTGCCGACGGGACGACATCTCGACTCCGGCTCGCGTGGACGGCGACGGTTCCGGTCGTCGCGCTCTTCGTCGCGAGCCTCCCGACGTATTACGAACGCCTCGGGGAGGCGTGCGCGGGGAGCGCGTGCATAAGCCACCAACTCACCCCCGAGGGCATGAGGTCGCTCCGGGATCTCGGCATCCCCGCGGATTTTTATGCCGCGTACTCCGTCGTACTCTCGGTTTTGTTTGCGGGCGTGTACCTCTCGGTGGCCGCCGTGATCCTCCGCCGCGCTCCGGGAGAGGGGATGGCCTTGCCCGGAGCGATGATGCTCGTGTTCTTCGGCGTCGTCTTCCCGGAGACGCTTCGGGCTATGGCCGAGCATCCATTTTGGCAATGGCCGGTTTCGGCGGTCGCCTTCCTCGGCTTCGTCTCCGCCGTCCTCTTCATAAACCTCTTTCCCGGCGGACGATTCGCGCCGCGATGGACGATCCTCGCGGCGCTCGTGTGGATCTCCGCCGTCGGACAAGGCATCTTCCTCCCCGGCTCGATGGAGGGTTTCCGGGGTTCGCTCGTCAATTCCCTCATGTTCGTGTGCGCGGCGGGCGCGAGCGTCTTCGCGCTCGTATACCGGTACCGGCGCGAAGCGGACTCCATCCAGCGCCAGCAAACCAAATGGGTCGTCTTCGGTATCGCCGCGGCTCTCGGCGGCATCGTCGTGATGGCCGTGTTCGATGCCGTCTTTTTCTCTTCCGGACCACCCGGCTTGTTCGACACGTTCGGCTTCCGTTCGGCTCAAATCGTGCTTCTCCTCCTCATCCCGCTCTCCATCGGGGCGGCGATCCTTCGCTACCGACTGTGGGACATAGACCTCGTCATAAACCGCACGCTCGTATACGGCGCGATGAGCGCGATAGTCGTCGGGCTTTATGTTCTCGTCGTAGGCGGTCTGGGAACCGTTTTGCAGGCACGAGGCAGTTTGCTCGTCTCCATTCTCGCGGCGGGCCTCGTGGCCGTCGTCTTCGCTCCGCTGCGCGAGCGGCTGCAAAGGCTCGTCAACCGCCTCATGTACGGTGAGCGCGACGACCCGTATAAAGTCCTCTCCCGTCTCGGAGAACGTCTCGAAGCCTCCCTCGTCCCCGACGCCGCGCTCTCCGCCGCCGTCTCCACGGTCAAAGACGCGCTCAAGCTCCCGTACGCCGCCATCGAGGCCGAACGCGAAAACTCCTTCGAGACCGTCGCCACGGCGGGAGAGTCCTCCACGGAACTTGTGAAAATGCCCCTCGCGTACGGGGGCGGGACCGTCGGGAGGCTCGTGCTCGGGACGCGCATTGGAGAAGAAGGGTTCACCCCGGCGGACAGGAAGCTCCTCGACGGCCTTACGCGCCGGATCGGGGCCGCCGTCCACGCCGCGCGTCTCGCCGACGAAGCCGTCCGCCTCTCCTCCGATCTGCAAAAATCGCGCGAGAGACTCGTGAACGCCCGCGAAGAAGAGCGTCGCCGGCTCCGCCGCGACCTCCACGATGGCCTCGGTCCCCAGCTCGCGAGCCTCACGATGAAGGCCGAGGCGGCGCGAGACCTCCTTTCGAGCGACCCGGCCCGCGCCGACGCCCTCCTCGCGAGCCTCACGGATCAAGCCCAAAGCTCCGTCGAGGACATCCGACGCCTCGTGTACGCGCTCCGCCCACCCGCGCTCGACGCCCTCGGCCTTGCGGGCGCCCTCCGCACGCACGCCTCCGGATACGATGGCGGCACGCCCCGCATCGCCATCGAGGCGCCGGATGAGCTTCCCCCGCTCTCCGCCGCCGTCGAGGTCGCCGCGTATCTCATCGCCATCGAAGCCACAAACAACGCCGTCCGCCACGCGGAAGCATCGAGGTGCGTCGTCCGGATCTCGCTCGGCGAGATCGGCGAGAACGTGCTTCGGGTGGAGATCACCGACGACGGGCGGGGCTTCGCGGAGGAGTGCGGTACGGGCGTCGGCCTCGCCTCGATGCGCGAGCGGGCCGAAGAACTCGGCGGTACGTTCGGAGTCGAAGAAACACCCTCCGGCGGAGTTCGCGTGGTGGCGACGCTTCCCGTGAAAATCGGTTTGTCGGCGGAGGAGCGTGTGCCATAATGGGAGATCATGCACCCTCGAATATCCCACGACCGCGACGACGAAACGCCGGGAGGCAAAGCCCGCTGGTTCCGGAGCCTGCCTCTGAAAGACCGCATGGAACTTTTGTGCGAGTTCACCGAACTCGCGCTTACGGCTCGCCCCGAGCTTGCGAGGTCGAAAGATGCTGAACCGCCTGACGGACGTGTTCGCGTCCTTTCGACACCACCGGGTTAAATACGTCGTCATAGGTGGAATCGCGGCGGTGCTCCACGGTGTGCCGAGGGCCACCTTCGACCTCGACATACTCATCGAAGCCTCCCGCGCGAATGCCGAAAACCTTCTCGACGCTCTTTCCGAGGCCGGGTTGGCAACCGCCTCGCTCACCTCCGCCGAGGAGGTGCTTGAAAACGAGACCACCGTTTTTCAGGATCGGGTTCGAATAGACGTGCAAACCCGCATGCCGGGACTCCTCTTCGAGACGGCGTGGGAAAGGAAGATCGAGATGGAATACCGGAGACAGTCATTCTACGTCGTCTCGCGGGAGGATTTGATCTCCTCCAAGCGCGCCGCCGGGCGCGACGTGGATCTCGAGGACGCGCGGCTTTTGGAACTCCCCGAGGAAAGCTAAATGGAACGTATACGGGTACTCATCACCGACGACCATCCCCACTTCCGGGAGGGACTCGCGGCTTTGCTCTCCTCCGCCGCGGACCTCGAAGTCGTCGGCGAGGCCGGGGACGGTCGGGAGGCGATCTCGCTCGCGGCGAGGCTCCAGCCGGATGTCGTCCTCATGGACATAAACATGCCGGAGGTCGGCGGCATCGAGGCGACGCGGCAAATCCTCCACACAAGCCCGCACATAAGCGTCCTCGTCATAAGCATGCACGAGGACGACGACTCGGTCTTCGCCGCTTTGCAAGCCGGGGCGAGGGGATACCTCCTCAAAGGCGCATTGAAGGCGGAGATCCTCCGCTCCATCCACGCCGTCGTGAGCGGGGAGGCCATCTTCGGCCCCGCCATCGCCCGGAAGGTGATGCGATACTTCGCAAGCCCTCGCCCCGACGCACCCGAAAACCTCTTCCCCGAACTCACCGAGCGCGAGCGTGAGATCCTCGCCCTCATCGCCCGCCACGAGACGAACCCCGAAATAGCGAAACACCTCCACCTCAGCCAGAAAACCGTCCGCAACCACGTCTCGAACATCTTCACAAAGCTCCACGTCGCCGACCGCGCGCAAGCCATCATCCGCGCCCGCGACGCCGGACTCGACCGCCGCGCATAAACTCGTCTCGAAGGATGCGCGAAGGCGCGGGAGCGTGCATAGTTCGGGCATGTTCCCGCAAACCCGAAAGGCGCGAGGATGAGCTTCCTCCCGAAAAACTTCGACCCGCCGAAGCTCCTCGAAACGGACCGCTTCCGCCTCCGACCCATAACCATCCACGACGCGGTGAAGGATTACGACGCCGTCATGACGAGCCGCGAACATTTATGGAAGATGTTCGGAGACGTGTGGGGATGGCCGCCCGAAAGCCTCACCCTCGAAGAGGATCTCATAGACCTCGCGTGGCATCAAAAAGAGGGCGAGATAAAGTCCTCCTTCAATTACGCCGTGATGAGCCTCGATGAGAAGCGCCTCCTCGGATGCGTATACATAGATCCCTCCGACAAAGCCGACGCCGAAGTCGCTTTCTGGGTGAGGAAGGACGAGATGGATACGGGCCTCGAAGAAAAGCTCGAAGATGCGGTGCGGGGATGGGTGTCCTCCGAATGGCCTTTCGAGGACGTCCTTTATCCGGGGCGGGACATAAGCTGGGAGGAAGTGGATTCTCTTCCCGAAAAAAGCGGCTGAGGCTCCGCCCCGAGCAGTCCGGCGAAGGCTTCGAGGGAGGAGAGGATGTCGTCCGCCCGGACGCCTTTCGTTATGAACACGATGCGGGTTCGCCGATCCCCGTCCGGCCACTCGTCGAGATGCCTCGGAGGGTGGATGACGTGCTGAACGCCGTCGAGGACGATGGGGCCGTCGCCGCCCACGTCGAGGAGTCCTTTGACGCGGAGAATATCCTCGCCTCGCGCATGAAGCAGCATGCTCAGCCACGCCCCGAACGCCGCCCATTCGACCGGGCCGTCGAAAGTCAGCGAGACGGAATGAGTCCTCGACGAATCGTGCGGCGACGGGGAGGAGAGGTTCGGAGTGTCGTGGATCGTCGTCCGGCGGAAGAGATCCGGCACCTCGACCTCACCGAAGCTCGCCTCGACGACGTTCGCCGAGGGGTTCATGGAGATGAGGCGCGAAACGAGGCTTCGCGCCGATCGCACCCCCGCCATGTCCGTCTTCGTCACGACGACCGCATCCGCCGCGGCGATTTGCTTCGCCGCCTCCGGATTTCGGTCGAGGTGGAGGTTTCCGTTCACCGCGTCCACGGTGGCGACGACGGCCTCGATTTCGAAGCGGTGTTGCAAAATGGGATCGGAGACGACCGTGAAGAGGATCGGGGCCGGGTCGGCAAGCCCCGTAGTTTCTATGACAACCCTCTCGACGCGCGCCTCCCTCCTCTCCCTCACACCGACGAGCTCGACCAACGACTCGACGAGGTCGCCCCGCGTCGCGCAGCAAACGCACCCGCTCCCGAGCAAAACCGTCCGCTCGTTCACGCGCCGGAGGAGGTGGTGGTCGAGGCCGACCTCCCCGAACTCATTGACGAGAACCGCCGTGTCCTTCATGGAGGAATCTTCGAGCATCCGTGAGAGAAGCGTCGTCTTCCCGCTCCCGAGAAAGCCCGTTACGACCGTGATCGGTATTTTCAAGCCGATTTCATCTTCCCGATGAACACGGGGTCGAGGGGATCGGGCGCGTATCCGAGCATCCTCTCCGCCGCCGCCCACACTCCTCCGATATCGCCGACGATCTCCGACCGCCCCTTCGAGTCGCGGAGAATGTACTTCGCCCCGCTCCAATCGGAGAGCCGGAGTCCGTAATGCGCCAAAACCTCCCCGACGAGCTTCGCCCGCTCGATGCGCCCACGGCGGCGCATCATTTGGTACTCGCCCTCGGAGATGCGTCCGGCGCGAACCGCGTCCTCATGTTTGCGGTCTGTCCAATGGGGATTCGAGACGAACTCACCGCAAAGCACGCACATGGGGGTCGCTCCCTTCGGTCGCTCGGGTTATTGGTTTTTAGTTTTTGGTTTTGCCGATAACCAATAACCACCAACCAATAACGGTCTTTTCACATCGGACGCTCGGGCCGATCCTTCGGGAACCGGGTTCGGAAGTCGTCGGCGATTTCCTCCATCGTGACCCAACGGACGCCTTCGTGGCCGTTTATGTATTCGATGAGGCGCTCGTGCATGAGGAGGACTTGCGGACGGCCCGACACGTCGGGGTGTATGGTCATCGGGAAGATGGCGTAGTCCATCTCGCGGTACACCCAGTCGAACTGGTCGCGCCACATCTCCTCGATGTCCCTCGGATTCACGAAGCCGTGCGTGGCGGGCGAGGTCTTTATGAAC
>JACCWD010000014.1 GCA_013697825.1 Rubrobacter sp. | reverse complement strand
CAATCCACCCCTCCCCGGAGGATTTGCTCTGTCTCTTCACGAACCATCCGTGATGGTGCCACCTTTCTCATCGTGGCCCGACCTCCTTTTTGGCTGACTTGGTCGTCTTCCATTATGGATGTTCGGGCCGCTTCCTTTTACAGGAACTTTAGGACATCATCCTTGCTGATTCTGGTGGATGTCGAGGTAGGCGAGTGCGGCACGGGCAATTGCCCTGCGGATCAGAGGCCCGTCACGGTTACTCCTGTGCTTGATCTCGACCTCGACGCGGTCATTGGCGCAGATATTCTGGATCAGTTGCTGACCGCTGCTTTGGCTGTGGCCGTCTTCGAGGACGTGACCATTACCGACGCGCAGGGCAACGTCGTGGCGACGGTCGCGCCTGGGGATACGGTCTGCTTGGAGCCAGGCACCTTCACGGCGGAGACTTCGCTGTTGAATGCTGATGCGGTTATTGACGAGATTGACGCATTGGCTCTCGGCATCACGATTGAAGACGTTATCGTGGTCGAGGAAACCTTCACCGTTCAGCAGTGTCCCGCCGATGGCGGCGACGATGATGACGGTGGTGGCGACATTGGTAGTGGCAATACCCAGTACATAGACATAGACGCTGGTAACTGCGCGGCCATAATCGCAAACGCCGGCGTTCAGTACGGCGACAGCTCGATAGTCCAGGAGTGCCAGCAGATAATCAACAACATCACGGCGGGTGGCGACGTAAACAACAGCAACGCCATCAACGGCGACGCTACGACCGGAGGCGGTTCAAGCAACGCGGTCGCCAACGCGATTGCGGAGGGCGGCGATGGAGGCGATGCCCTGGCTATCAGCGGAAACGGTGCCGATGGCGCCAACGGCGGAACGGATGGCAACGATGTCGACGGTGGTGGCGACGGCGTGGGTGGCGACGGCGCGGGTGGCGACTTCGATCCGGGCGCGGTCTCCAGCGGCGGTGCTTCCGGCGGCGGAGTTGGCGACGACTCCGATCCGGGCGTTGCCAGCGGCGGCGGCCTAGCCGCGGTGGCTTCGGGCGGCGTTCTTCCCGACACTGGCGGCGCGTCGCTGATCGCGCTCGGCGCAGGCGTCCTGCTTATCGGAGGCGGCTTGCTCGCCCGCAGGATCATGAGGTAGACAGCGAAGTTTCTGGTGGCTTTGACCGACGTATAGAATCCGGTCGATCCAAAACCAGGTGATAGTTCGGAATCGGAGCCTCTGGCCGAGAGGCTCCGATTCCGTTTTATCTCCAGGCTTTGTCCAAGATTCGTCTTCTGGAGATTCTGGCGATGAGAGCGTTGCCGAAGACGCTGTGCCAAAGGTTTTCCAGATATGGGTTGGACTTCGATTCCGGCGTTTGCGGCTGGGATCTTGACGATCATCGCCGGGCCGCGGACTCCTTCGACTGATTCCGTAAGTTTGTAACCTGAGTCCGCAACCGTAGAATACGTGCCCATGAACACGAGAGGGTCAAAGACGGTGCCGTGGACGATAAGCGTTCCAGACGGCAAGCGGCCTTGAGATTATTCGGAGGCCGTAAACGCCGCCTGCGCCTCGTCCAGTCGCTTGGGGCGTTCCGTGCGCCCGATGGCGGCGTATCCCCGCTCCACGTCTTCTTCACCGTCGAGAACGCGAGCGGGGAAGTGGTCGAAATAGCGTCCGTCCGGGTGAGTCCGAAAGGGGAGGATGCCCCACTCGCCGAAGGGGAAATAAAGGGCGAAGTTCCCGCACGGCTCGCGGCGAAAGAAAGCGTCCGTTTCGAAGTTCGGGCGAAAACCCTCGCGGGCGCGGCGAAGAACGCCGGACATTCTGGAACCCCGAAGCTCTCGTTCGTCGTCATGGATGGCGAAGGCGGCGAACATCGCAAGGATTTCAAACTTCGGGTGGACGAGTACCTCGCGCTCAAAGACGAGTGACATTCACCGTGAAAGGAAATTCGCATGGGTCGGAGGCGTGAAGAGGTTCGGCGGGTCGAGGTGGAGTGCAAAATGTGCGGCGCGGAATATACCGGAGAGGTCGTGATGGCATCGCGGGCGGTTCCGGGTGTGATGGGGCCGGTCGAAGAGGTGGTCAAAAAAGTCGTGGACAATTGCCCGGAGTGCGGCTCGTATGCCGTGCGGCTGAGGTGAGTCTGACACCGAATCGTCAGTGTCGCCGACACGAGGCGCGGCTGGCCGGGAAGCCGACCGCCGAAACCGAATCGGTCGCGCGCTCCGGCATACTTCGCAGATTGGTAAGCAGTCTCGACAGGCGGCGACCTTCGTGGAAATTCCCGCCGGGCTGCGGAAACGTCGAGTACCGAAACCCGCGCACGCGCTTCACGCACGCGCTTCATCTTCGGGCTCGGTAAGAAATGATCCTCACCGAACCCGCTTTCCGGATGCCCGGCTCAGTGTGGCTTTTATATGGGGAATCGGCGTAAAATACGAACAATGGAACGAGCGGGGAGTTCGCGGATTTTGTGTGTTTTGTGTGGGGAGGGGGTGCGTTTTTGGAATCTTCGGCGTATTCGTTCCTTCTCTTTCTGACGGCTCTTTGCGCGGCGATCCTCGCTTTTTATACGTGGCGGAGGAGGAAGGTCGCCGGGGCATGGCCGCTCGTCGCGTTCATGGTCGCGGTGAGTTTATGGTCGGTCGGGTATGCGGCCGAGATCCTCGCCGCCGACATCCCGGCGAAGGTTTTGTGGGCGAAGTTTCAATATTTCGGGATCGTCGCGATTCCGCTCGTGTGGCTCGATTTCGCACTCCGGTATTCGGGGCGCGGAGGGTGGCCGATCCGGAACGGCCTCGCTCTCTTCGCGACGATTCCCCTCGCCACTCTCGCGCTCGTGTGGACGAACGAGTTCCACGGTTTCATATGGGCGACCATCGAGCCGACGGATTCCGGCGCCCTCGATCTCGTCCGCGGGCCGTTTTTCTGGGTTTTCTGGGCGTATTCGTATTTCCTCCTTCTCGCCGGGGCGGTCATACTCGGGCGGGTCGCGCTCCGCTCGGCGAATTTGTATCGGAAACAAAGCGCTCTCCTTCTCGGCGGGGTCGTCGCGCCGTGGGTCGGAAACAGCGTATACGTCCTCGATCTTTGGCCGGGCTTCGATTTCGACCTCACGCCCGTCGGATTCCTCACAAGCGGTGCCATGTTCTCCCTCGCGCTTTTCCGGTTCCGGCTTTTCGACCTTGGCCCGGTGGCTCGGGAGGCCGTCGTCGAAGGCATGGAGGACGGTGTCGTCGTGGTGGACGGCGAAGGCCGCATCGTGGATGTGAACCCCGCCGCATGCCGCATCCTCGACCTCCCCGAATCGAAGGCCGTCGGCGCCTCCGCCTCCGCCAACGTGCCGGGATGGGACGGCGGGCCGGGGGAGGTTTCGCTCGGCGAGGGCGAGGATCGCCGCGACTATGAGGTTTCGGTTTCGCCGCTCGCCGGGAGGCGTGGGAAACTCGCCGGGAGTGTGGGCGTGCTTCGGGATGTCACGGTTCGCCGGGAGGCGGAGCGGCGGCTCCGGGAGAGCGAGCTTCGCCTCGGAGCCGTCGTGCGGAACGCGCCCGTCGTGCTTTTCGGCCTCGACGGAGCGGGGCGGTTCACTTTCTCGGAGGGGAAAGGACTCGAAGCTCTCGGGGCGGAGCCGGGCGAGGTCGTGGGGAAGTCGGTGTTCGAGGTATATGGGGATGTGCCGGAGATCATAGATCATGTACGCCGCGCCCTCGGCGGGGAGGAATTCAATGCGTTGGCGGATGTCGGGGGCATCCGTTTCGAGACCCGGTATTCGCCGCTTTTCGACGGGGAAGCGGGGAAGGTCTCCGGGGTGATCGGGATAAGCCTCGATGTCACCGAGCGTGAACGCGCCGAGGCCGAGCGCGAACGCCGGGCGGCGGAGCTTTTCCGCTCGAACCGAGAACTCGAACAGTTTTCATACTCGGTCTCGCACGACCTCCGCGCGCCCCTCCGGAGCATTGACGGCTTCTCGCAAATCCTCATCGAAGATTATGGAGACACCCTCGACGACGACGCGAAAAACCATCTCGGGCGGGTGCGGAGCGCGTCGCAAAGAATGGGCGAACTCATAGACGACCTCCTCGAACTTTCGCGGATAAACCGGGTCGAGATGCGATGGGAGACGGTGGATATGAGCCGCATCGCCGAAGAAATCGCCGAGAACCTCCGAGGCCGCGACCCCGGGCGAAACGTAAATTTCGAGATCCCCGCCGGACTCACCGCGGAGGGGAACCCGAGGCTCCTCAAACTCGCCCTCGAGAACCTCATGGAGAATGCGTGGAAGTTCACTTCCAGAAACGAGAATGGCGCGACCATAAAGTTCGGGCGCGACGGCGATTCCTTTTTCGTGCGGGACGACGGGGCGGGCTTCGAGATGGAGTACGCGCACAAGCTCTTCGGCGCTTTCCAAAGGCTCCACGACTCCGAGGAGTTCGAGGGAACCGGGGTCGGACTCGCGACCGTCGCCCGCATCATCCACCGCCATGGCGGGGAAGTTCGCGCCGAGGGCGAAGTCGGGAGGGGCGCGACGTTCTTCTTCACTTTGTGATGTGAGGTTCGGGGCGCATCACTCCGGGGAGTCGGGAGGCTCCCGCTTCGCGTTCCGCTCCTTTCGCTTCGGGAGTGGAGAGTCGTGGAAAGTGCGAGCATGGAATCCCGAACTCGCCGACGCGTCGTTCGAGTCCGTCGGTTCTTTCGAGTGGGGGAGCCGGGCGGTCGCTTCCATATGCGTCCGGCGGCGCGAATCGTCGAGGCGTATTTTCCGCGATTCGCTCGAAGCGATGCACTTCACCGCCTCCGAGAACCGGAACCCGGTCGGTGGATTCCGCATGGAACGCCCGTCGAGTTTCACTCGGTGCCGGTGTCGGTTCGGTGGGCATGGCATCGGTTCGATCCGGTATAAAATACCCCCTCGCCCGACCGCGTCCGCCCGGAACTATCCACGACATCCCCCGAAGGAAGGCACTTTGTCCGAACCGAAGACCATAAAAATAATCGGCGGCGGACTCGCCGGATGCGAAGCCGCCTGGCAAGCCGCCGAAATCGGCTGCTACGTCGAACTGTGGGAGATGCGCCCCACAAAACAAACCCCCGCCCACCGAACCGAAGACTTCGCCGAACTCGTATGCTCGAATTCTTTGGGTGGGAACGCCCTCGAAACCGCCTCGGGATTATTGAAAGAGGAACTTCGCCGTCTCGGCTCCGTTATCCTTCGGTGCGCCGACGAAAACTCCGTCCCGGCGGGGGGCGCGCTCGGGGTCGGGCGCGAGGAGTTTCCGAGAGCCGTCACCGAGACGGTGTCGAGCCACCCGAACATCGAAGTCGTGAGGCGCGAGGTCGAGGAAATACCGTCCGGCCCCACCGTCGTCGCAACGGGGCCGCTCACCTCGGACGCGCTCCACAAAGAGGTCGAGAAACTCTCCGGCGAGAACCTTTATTTTTACGATGCGGCGTCGCCCATCATCCACCGCGACTCCATAGACGACGAGGTCGCCTTCCTCGCCTCCCGGTGGGGAAAGGGCGCGGCGGCGTACATAAACTGTCCGATGGACGAGGAGGCGTACTATAAATTCGTCGAAGAAGTGGCTCACGCCGAACTTTCCCCGATAAAGGACTTCGAGGAGGATCTCTATTTCGAGGGATGCCTCCCCGTCGAAACCATCGCGAGGCGTGGAAAAGACACACTCAGTTTCGGCCCGATGCGCCCCGTCGGACTTCCCGACCCGAGGACGGGAAAAGAGGCGTATGCCGTCGTTCAATTGCGGCAAGATGACACGGAAGGGCGGCTTTTCAACATCGTCGGTTTCCAGACGAGGCTCAAATGGGGCGAGCAAAAACGGGTTTTCCGAACCATCCCCGGCCTCGAGAACGCCGAGTTCGCCCGCATGGGCGTGATGCACCGGAACACATATCT
>JACCWD010000006.1 GCA_013697825.1 Rubrobacter sp. | reverse complement strand
CTCGTCGCCCTTGTGGCGTGCATGAGGAAGCTGCTGACGACGCTCGACGCGATCCTCAGGAACCGGACCCCTTGGAGGTCTTTTCATGCTCTGACCCCTTGACATCAAAGACAGTTGCTACTCGCTATTCGCGGGAGCGGGCAATGCGAGCGATCCTCACCTCCGCTTGCGTCTATCGCGGAACTTTTTCCAGATGATCGGAGCCGCCATAATAAGCAGCCGCCGGAGCAACCTTCCCATAAACACCTCCTCGACGTCTCGGTGTGCGTTTCCCGTCCATACGTGATACCCGCCCGAAAGTCGCTGAAAACAGCGAGTCGCTGTCGCTCCAGTTCTTGGTTCCTAGTTTTTAGTTTTTGCCAATAGCCAAAAACCAAGAACTAAAAACGGTGGGCGCAGCGAGCAAAGCGAGCCTCACCCTTCACGCCACGTCGTCATGTTCTCGACCGGCTCCCTCCTCCGCTTCGTCTCCGAGAGATCCGGGTATCCGACGTAAAGGTACGCGACTATTTTGTCCCCCTCGTCGTCGAGGGCGAAGAACTCTCGCATATGTTCGTGGTACGCGACCGGGCCGGTGCGCCACATCGCGCCGAGTCCGAGGGAGTGGGCGGCGAGTTGCATGTTTTGAACCGCCGCCGAGCATGCGGCGTAGTTTTCGATGGTCTCGACCTCGTCGCGGCCCGCTTTCGAGATGACGGCTACGACGACGGGGGCGCGGAAGGCTTTTTTCCTTTCGCGGGATATGCGGCCTTTTATGAGTTCCTCGTCCTCTTTCTCCTCCCCGGCTATTATGCGGGCGACTTCGGCGCGGGCTTTGGCGAGTTCGCCGCGGCCTTTTCCGGTGAAGACGTGGAAGCGCCACGGCTCGGTTATTTTGTGGTTCGGGGCGTGGATGGCGCTTTCGAGGATCCTCTCGATGATCTCCCGAGGCACGGTTTCTTGCGTGACCCTCCCGACGCTCCTCCGGGTCGTTATCGCGTCGAACACGTTCATCAAAAAAGGAACTCGCTGTAATGGACAGCCCCCCGGCCTTCGAGGAGGGCGCGGACTCCGCCCGGATACCACGGCATCCGGCGGTCGGCGAGGTCGAAGGTCGCCCACTCGACTTTGACGACCTCCTCGTCTTTTTGGAGGGACGCTTCGCCGCCGATGGCGCGGGCGACGAAGGTCGCGATGAGGACGTGGCTGTTCCGAAGCCTCTCTCCCACGGCGACGATGCCTTCGACGACGACGTCGAGGCCCGTCTCTTCGCGGGTCTCGCGCACGACGGTTTCTTCGAGGGTCTCGCCCGGCTCGCGCGATCCGCCGGGGAGGCTCCATGAAAGGCCGTTCGCGCGGCGGTTGCAAACCATGAGGATCTTCTCGGAGGAAGGGTTGGGGATGAGGGCGTATCCGACGTCGGTGCGTGGAAGCCCTTTCGGGCGCTCCATCGAATCGTTGGTGTGTTCGACCATACACCCCTTATAGCACAAGCCGCCGACGATATGCCCCGGCAAATGCGAGCGGATTAACTTATCATTCGCCGGAGAATCGCCAATTCCACGGAGGGAGAAACATGGCAAAAAGCAAGGTAACGGTCGTCGGGGCGGGCAACGTCGGAGGCACGGCCGCGCAAAGGCTCGCCGAGAGAAACTACGCTGACGTCGTCCTCGTGGACATCGTCGAAGGACTCCCGCAAGGAAAAGCCCTCGACATCCTCCAAAGCGGCCCCATATACGGCTTCGACTCGAACGTCGTCGGCACGAACGACTACGAGGAGACCGCCAACTCCGACATCGTCGTCATAACGTCGGGAAGCCCCCGGAAGCCCGGCATGAGCCGCGACGACCTCCTCGAGACGAATCAAAACATCGTCGGGAGCGTTACGAAGGAAATAGTCGAGCGCTCCCCGGACGCGATCCTCGTCATCGTCGCGAACCCGCTCGACGCGATGTGCCACGTCGCCCTCGACACGAGCGGCTTCCCCCGCGAGCGAGTCGTCGGGATGGCCGGGATCCTCGACACCGGACGGTACCGGACGTTCATCGCGCAGGAACTCGGCGTCTCGGTGCGCGACGTGAACGCCGTCGTCCTCGGCGGACACGGCGACACGATGGTTCCATTGCCGAGCCTCGCGACCGTCTCCGGCGTTCCGATCTCGAAGCTCATGGCGAAAGACCGTGTGGAGGCCATCGTGCAAAGAACCCGCGACGGGGGGGCGGAGATCGGGGGTCTCCTCAAAACGGGTTCGGCGTTTTACGCGCCGTCGGCGGCCTCGGTGGAGATGGTGGATTCGATCCTCCTCGACCAAAAACGAGTCCTCCCGTGCGCCACGTATTTGAAAGGCGAATACGGCATAAACGACCTCTTCGTGGGCGTGCCGACGAAGCTCGGGGCGAAGGGCGTCGAGGACATCATCGAACTCGAGCTCTCCGACGAGGAGAAGGGCGAACTCAAAGCGAGCGCGGACTCCGTTCAAGAACTCGTGGACGTCCTAAACGGCTGACACCGGAGACGAATGAGCGGCGCTCGCATCCTCCGCACCAAAACGCTCACGGAAGGTTATATGATGTCGTTACTGCGTCCGATCCGGGTATCGGGCGAGGATTGGAACGGGGCGAACTTCGCCGAAGATGAAGACACCTCGGACGAGGCCGTTGTCGGGGGGATACTCGACTCTCTCGGTGAGTCGGGAGAGGCGTGGATCGAGCATTCTCGAACGCCGGAAAACAAAGAGGCTTTGAAGAAGCAAACCGAGCGGGCCATCGAACTCAGGATATTCGGCACGCCGAGTTTCGTGGCGGAGGACGGGGAGCTTTTCTGGGGGGACGACCGAATTGAGGAGGCTCTCGCGTGGGCCTCGAAACGGAAGTCGGGGGCGTTCGGATGAGCATCGCGCCGGAGCCGTTCGTGTTTTTTCAAAGAAGTTTCCCGAGCGCGAACATGGTGCTTGTGAAGGGGGATCGCCCGATTCTCGTTGATTCGGGGTTCGGCGGCGACATCGCGGAGACGAGGCACCTTCTTCGGCAGGCGGGGTATCCGCCGGAGAGCGTTACGCTCATCGTGAACAGCCACTATCACTGCGACCACGCCGGGGGGAACCACGCTCTTCAAAGGGATCACAACATACCCATCGCCGCGCATCGGTGGGAGGCGGGGCTTTTGAATCGCCGCGACCGGGAAGCGTGCTCGGCGGAGTGGCTCGCCCAGCCGATGGAGCCGTACGCCGTAACCCGGTATCTCTCGGACGGGGACCGGATCGAGGCCGGGGGCGTGAGCCTCGAAGTCATCGAGACGCCGGGACACACATTGGGACACGTCTCGCTGTATTCGCATGAGGATCGCGTCCTCATAGGCGGCGACCTCTTCCATTCGGACGATGTCGCGTGGCTGAATCCGTACCGCGAAGGGGTCGGTGCGATATCGCGGGCAATCGAGTCCCTCGACCGGGTCGCCGGTCTGAAAATAACGTGGGCCTCGTCGGGACACGGGGAGGCGATCACCGACCCGAAATCCGCCATCGAAGCGGCGCGGGCGCGATACGGGAAGTGGCTCGAAGAACCGGAGAGGGCGGCGTGGCACGCATGCAAGCGAATCTTCGCGTACGCCCTCATGCTCACGGACGGCATGAACGAGGAGAAGATATACGCATACCTCCTCGGCGCGCCGTGGTTCATGGATTTCTCCCGACACGCCTTCGGCGAGGAGGAAGCGCACGCCTTCGTCGGCCCACTCATCGCGGAGATGCTCCGCTCGAACGCCGCCGAATGGCGGGAGAGCAAACTCATCGCCCTCTCCCCGTACAATCCCCCGCCCCTCGGATGGCCCGACGGCCCGTCGAAGCCGAAGGAATGGTGAGGCAAGTTTCCGGCTTCGCCGAAAACCCGCGCCGTTAGCTTTTAGCTGTTGGCTTTTAGCTTCTTGTCTTTGCTGACGGCTAAATCGCTAGAAATGCGGCGAGCCGAAAGGCGAACCGCTAAAGAACCTGAATCCGCTTCCTCGCCTTCGTCGCGGCGATGGCTTCGGCGACCTCTTCGAAGGCCCGGCCTGGAGCGGAGTCTTCCGGGTAAAGGGCGTTTCCCGGCTCCCCCGTCTCGTCGGGGAGGATCGGGACTCGGCCCATGATGCTCGACCCGAGCTCCTCGGCGACCGACTCACCACCGTTGCCGCCGAAGATTTTCAGTTCCTTGCCACATTCCGGGCATTCGGCGTAGCTCATGTTCTCGACGACCCCGATGACTTTGAGATGCGCCTGTACGGCCATCTTCCCCGCCTTCGCCGCCACCCTCGCCGCGTCGGCTTGCGGGGTCGTTACGACGAGGGCTTCGGCCTTCGGGATCATTTGCGCGACCGTGAGGGCGACGTCCCCCGTTCCGGGCGGCATGTCCACGATGATGAAGTCCGGCTCGTCCCAGTAAACGTCGCGCATAAGCTGCGTGAGGGCTTTGTTCACGATCGGGGCGCGCCAGATTATCGCCTGTCCCTCGTTGACGAAGTTCCCCATCGAGATGAACTTGAGGCCCGTCGGGGACTCTATCGGGAAGATGACACCCTCCACCACGTTCGGCTTCTCCGTCGTGCCAAGCATTACCGGGATCGAGGAGCCGTACACGTCCGCGTCGAGGATCTCGACCGAATGCCCGGCCCGGTCGAGCGCGGCGGCGAGGTTCACGGCGACCGTGCTTTTCCCGACGCCGCCCTTCCCGGAGACCACGGCAATGATGCGCGTCTTCGATTCGTCCGTGAACGCGGGGGCGAGTTCGGCGGCCTCGCCGTGGAGAGAGGTCATGAGATTCTGGCGGTCGTCGTCGGTCATCACGCCGAAGTCCACCTCGACGTTCTCGACGCCGTCCATCTCCTTGAGGCGATCCTCGATGTCCGTCGTGATGCGGTGCTTCATCGGGCATCCCGCCGTCGTGAGAGCGACGCCGACGGTTACGCCGGAGCCTTCAATGTACACGCTCCGGATCATGTTCAGCGAGATGAGATCCTTCCCGATCTCCGGGTCGCGGACGTCTTTCAACGCCTTCCGAATGCCCGCTTCGGACAACGAGCCGTCGGCTGGCTCTTCGGGCGGGGGGGTTCGATCTACCAAGTTTTCTGCGGTCTCGCCGCTCATGTCGGGCGTCGCGGCCTCCGAAGGTTCTTCCCCGGCATCCGCCTTGTTGGACCTACGAAACCAGTTCACCATGCTGTAATAGATCCTCCTTGGGTGACTTCCCCCGGTAACCTGGGGACGTGCGTAAAAGGGCTTGCTTCCGGTCTGATCCTCGGCGAGATCTTACCACAGGCCCTTCTCCGCGCCGGGGAGCCGACCCCCGGCAGCCGCTACCTCACGACCCTGAACCTCCTCTCGACGCTGCGGTTGCCGAGATGGTCGGCGTCCTTCGGGAAGATCGCGTAAAA
>JACCWD010000190.1 GCA_013697825.1 Rubrobacter sp. | reverse complement strand
GCTGCTTCACTCCTTTTAAGGTGGTTGGCTCCTCCGCCCGCGCCATGCAATCCGAAAGGTCATTGTTCCCTGCGGACCACCACCTGGACTTCGAGAGCCCACCGGCGGGCGTGCGTGGTCAAAACTTCCGAGATGGTAGCACAAGGGTGATGCGCCTTCTAGGCGGATTTCGGCGAAGCCGCTACGAGTCCGGCGCGACGGGCGACTCGGCGAGGGCGCCTTTGAGTTTGATGAGCGACTGGCGGAGGATCTGGCTGATTCGCCCCTCCGTGAGGTCGAGGGCTTTGCCGATCTCGCGCAACGTGAGCCCTTCGTAGAAATAGAACGTCGTCACGACGCGCTCGCGCTCCCCGAGAGCTTCGATCGCCCCGACGAGCCGGGCGCGCATCTCCCCGACCTCCGGGGCGGCCTCCGGCCCTTCCGAGTCGTGGTCCGCGATGACTTGATGGAACTCCCATCCGAGTTCACCCCCGGCCTCCACGCTTGCCTCCAGCGACCATACTTGCGCCTGATGGTACCGCCCGAGGAACTCCCGGTGATCCGCGAACTCCACCCCGAGCTTCTCGGCGACCTCCCTCTCCGTGGGCGCGCGCTGCAAAGCCTGTGCGAGTTCGCCCCGGACTTTCTGCGCCTCGCGCACCCGCTGGCGCACGCGGCGCGGGAGCGGGTCCATACGCCGCATCTCGTCGAGGATGGCCCACTGTATCTTCGATATCGCGTACGTCTCGAACTTCGCTCCCCGGTCCGGGCGGAACGTCTCGACCGCGTCGAGAAGCCCGAGGATGCCCCACGAGATGAGGTCTTCCTGATCGGAGGGCTTGCTCGTGGAGCGGGCGGAGATCCTCCCCGCCGCATACTTCACAAGCGGCGAATAGTTGACGACGAGCCGATCCCGAAGCTGCCGCATCCGCTTGTCGAGCTTCCCGAAATCCTCCGACTCGTCGCGGATGGCCCGGTCGAGGTCGCCCCTCGCCTCGTCATACAGCGACCACAGCTTCTGTATAGTCCGCCGCACTACGGAGCCGCCTTCCGGACGAAGCCCCCGCCGGAGTCCCGCGACACATACCCTTTGAGCTCGAGCATCGTCAAAGCCGAGAGAAGCTCCCCCACTCCCATGCCGCTCCGGGCCGCCACCACATCCACCCCCGCAGGCTCGAACCCGACCCCGGAGAGCGCCGCCGCCTCGTTCGCCGGAAGCTCCGCCGGAATTTCACCCGCCAACTCATGCCCCGTCGCCGGAGCCTTCTCACCCGGAGCGACCGATTCCGCGAACTCCTCCACGTCCCACAAAACGCCCGCCCCATCCGCGAGGAGCTTGTTCGAGCCGCGGCACTCATGCGCCCCGGCGGGGCCGGGAACCGCCCACACGTCGCGCCCGGCGTCGAGGGCGTGCCGCGCCGTGATGAGGGCGCCGCTCTTCTCCGCCGCCTCGACGACCACCACCGTCTCGCACATCCCGGCCACGATCCGGTTCCGGGCAGGGAAACGCCACGCGAGCGGCGCCTCGCCGAGATAGTATTCCGAGACGATCCCACCCATCCTTCTCACTTCTCCAAACAACGCATGATGCTTCTTAGGATACACAATGTCTATACCACACCCTAACACCCCGAGAGTTTTCCCCGCAACCGAGAGGGTTCCCCGGTGCGCCGCCCCGTCCACCCCGAGAGCCAGCCCGCTCACCACGCACACCCCCCGCCCACCGAGCGCCCGCCCGACCTCCGCCGCCGCGTCGAGGCCGCCCACCGAAGCCTTCCGCGACCCGACGACCGCGACATACGGGGGATCGGGAATATCCCCGTCCACAAACAACGCGGGCGGGGGATCGCTCGTCTCCCGCAGCCGCGACGGATAATTTTCATCGGCGAGGGTGACGACCGAGATCCCCCTCTCCGAAAGCCTCTCCATGATCTCGTCGTGCCGGAAGGAGCGTTTGATTTCCATGAAATGCGAAGACACCCGCTCGCCACGCCCCGTGGCGGCGGCGAAGCGTTCGGGGGCCATCTCCATCGCCTCGACCGGAGAAAGGCTTCCGAGGCGGGAGACGAGGCTCGTCCCGGCCCTCGCCTGAAGGAAGGAGAAGAAAAGCCACGCCATCCGCTCCTCATTCGTCGGCAAGGCTCGACCTCCGGTAATTGAGCGACTCCGCGAGATGCTCGACCGCGATGTCCTCCGCCCCCGCGAGATCCGCGACCGTCCGCGCCACCCGAAGCACCCGGTCGTGCGCCCGCCCCGAAAGTCCCATACGGTCGATCGCCCGCGAAAGAAGCGCCTCCGAATCGGCTCCGAGGGCGCACATCTCGCGCAGCCGCCTCCCGGCGAGAGAAGAGTTCGGAACCCCTTGGCGGACGGTCTGTTTCTCTCGAGCCGCCGCCACCCGCCCCCGAACCTCCGACGACCCCTCGGCGCGGCCTTCGCCTCGGAGTTCGTCCCTCGTCAGGCGAGGCACGTCCACGAACAAATCTATGCGGTCGAGGAGGGGGCCGGAGATGCGGCTTTGGTAGCGTTCGATGTGTCCCGCCGAGCATCGGCACGCCCGCCTTTTGTCCCCCGCATACCCACACGGACACGGGTTCATCGAGCACACGAGCATCGTCCGGGCCGGATACGAAAGCGTCGCCGCGACGCGGGAGATCGTCACGTGGCCGTCTTCGAGCGGCTGCCGGAGGACTTCGAGGGCCGTCCGGCTGAACTCCGGGAACTCGTCGAGGAAAAGCACCCCGTGATGCGCCAGCGAAACCTCGCCGGGCCTCGGATTGCTCCCACCCCCGGCAAGCCCCGAAGTCGAAATAGTGTGGTGCGGCGAGCGGAACGGACGCTCCCGAAGAAGGCTCCCGTTCCCCTCCCCCGCCGCGCTGTGGACCTTCGTCGCCTCGATGCTCTCCGTGAGGGTGAGCGGCGGGAGGATGCCGGGGAGCCTCCGGGCGAGCATCGTCTTCCCGGAGCCGGGCGGCCCGCTCATGAGCCTGTATGTTCCAACTGCAACGATTTTTTCTCCACCTCCGAGCGTACAGCCGGGTGCGCCAACCTCTCACCACTCGCTTTTAAATTGCCGTCCTGATCCACCGCGAAGCGCATCCGGTAATAGTCGTAGTCCATCCTTCTGTCTTCGGGACTCTCCTTCGTCCACGTCATCCACCCCGCGCTTTCGACCGCGGCCAATATTTCGGCCTTCTCGCGCTCAAGCTCGGCTATCTTCTCGTTCGCGTTCTCCCTGTCCTCTAGCTGCTGGCGGACGGCTTTTCTCTGCCCATCCAACGCGGCGATCATTTCATCGCACTCGCCGTCAGGCAAAACACCTCTGGCATTCTGCCGCAGGTAGCCTCTCCGCTCCGCCTCAAGCTCCTCAAGCGCATCGGCGAGCTTTCCGGCGGCTTCGCCGGCCCCGCCCACTCTGGCGCGGCGAAGCCGCTCTATATCATCATCGAAAACTTCAGCTATCCGCTGCGAGAAGGTCTCT
>JACCWD010000153.1 GCA_013697825.1 Rubrobacter sp. | reverse complement strand
CGACGGAGATAATCTCGTGGATTCTTTCGTCTTTCGGAGATGGTCTGGTCGAGTATTCCGCGAGCTGGCGCGAAGAGAACGCTTCGTTGAAGTACTTGTGGAAACGCCGATCCAGAATCTCGTCTTTTGCGAAATGCAAACCGTACTGAGCCAGTACTTGGCCGTGGCTGGAAAATTACAGGCCCTTCGAACGTAGCAGAGCCTCCGCGACGTAAAAGTATCCGTAGTAAGCGCGGGAGACTGCGAAATCGCCGTTTCCCGCGTTTATCAAGAGCCTGGCCGCCGCGAATGACCGTTCGGCCTTTTCCAGCAGCGCTTCCATCTCGTTCAAGATAAAAGCATCCCTTCTCTGTGCGCGTTCATTAGCACAGGCTCGCGAGGGTTCCGGTAGTCATTCACGCTTACGGGGATGATCGAAACAGCATACCCCGCATAGAGAGCAGGAAGCCACTTTACCGACTCCGCCGTTATTATCTCCTCCGCCGAATCCATCTCCCCTTCGAGGAGAAGGAGGAGATCCACGTCGCTCCCCTCATCCGGCTCGCCGCGAGCGTACGACCCGTAAAGGACGAGTCCCCGATACCGGCTTCCATAAAGCTCCCGAAGATCCTCGCCGAGCTTTCGGAGGAGCGCGGCGAGGTCTTCGGGGAGGTGTTCGATGGTTTTCTTCTTCGGGGGCTCCATGACCCTATTTTACTTCCTTGCCTTCGGCGACGGGCGGCGTAAAATGGGCGGCATGGTGCGGTTCACGTCATACGGCGTATGCGAGTTGTGCGGCAAGCGCACCACGAAAGCGGGGATGACCCGTCATCTCGGAGGCTGCGCCGGAGCGCACGACCTCTCCGAGGGCAAGCCCGCCCGCCTCCTCCGCATCCGGATTGAGGACGCATGGTCGCCGCTTTTCTGGATGGATGTGGAGATGAAGGCGGTTTCGAGGCTCGAGGACCTCGACGATTTCCTGCGCGGGGTGTGGCTCGAATGCTGCGGGCATTTGAGCGCCTTTTATATCGGGGACGCCACGTACATGCTCACGGAAGCCGCAGGCATGGGCGGCCCCTTCGCCGACCCCGGCGAGCGCGACATGAGGGTGAAGCTCGGGAACGTTTTGTCCGAGGGTGTCCGCTTCCACCACGTCTATGACTTCAGAACCTCCACGGATTTGAAACTGCGCGTGGCGGGCGAGCGGAAAGGGAACATCGGGCGGAGACCCCTCCGCCTCCTCAGCCAAAACGAGGCTCCGGTCTGGGAGTGCGACGTGTGCGGCGGGGAGGCGACTCAAATTTGCACCATGTGCATGTACGAGAAAGAGAACCCGTTTTATTGCGAGGCCCACGCCGAGAACCACGACTGCGACGAGCCGGAGATGCTCCTTCCCGTGGTCAATTCTCCGCGCATGGGGATGTGCGGGTACACAGGCTCTCTGTAAACCAAAACCCCACCTTCTTCTGTGGTTGATCCCGGGCAGGAACTTCCCAAAACCTCGTGATGCCATCCTCTGTCTCCCGGGACATCCCACAGGCTACCGTTTATGTGTCGGGTAAACGGAAAGCAAGGAGGTAATGAAGATGTCGTCCGTAAACTTTGGCCGGTGGGGCGCATTGGCGGCGATGGTGGGCGGAGCGATGTGGGCGCTCTTCCCGTTCGGAACGCCGCTCGCGAGCATCGAGGAGACGGGAACGGCGGCTTATGCGGCCTCCGTGGCGTATTACGGGTTCATGGCGGTCGTGCCGCTTTTGTTGCTTATGGTCGGTCTGGCGGGGATCCACGCCGCGCGGAGAGGAGCGTACGGGCGGCTCGGCAAGGTGGGGTTCCCGGTGTCCATCCTCGCGCTCGGGCTTATGTTCATTGGCAATGGGGTGGAAGTCGCTTCGCTCACTTTCCGCGGCTTGGAGAGCGCCGTGGGACACTTCGCGTTCCTGATCGGGTTCCTGATTTTGCTGATCGGCTCGGCGCTCGTCGGACTCGCCGTCTGGCGGACGCGGCGGGACGCTCCCGCGCGTTTTGGGAGTTCGCTGCTCATGGGGGCGTTGCCGCTCGGGATATTTCTCGCCGTCGTGCTCGGGTCTCTCG
>JACCWD010000147.1 GCA_013697825.1 Rubrobacter sp. | reverse complement strand
AGGTCGGGGGTAGGGTGGGGGAGCTTCGGACGAAGATCCGCATGCGTCCCGCCTCGGGGCATCCGGGACAGGGCTTATGGCACGTCCTCTGTTTGGCCTTTGGAGTCGTTCATGAATAATTCGGGCTCGGCGACTCGATGGTGTCTTTGTATGCGGTGATCGGCGCTCTCATGGCCGTCCATGC
Organism: Rubrobacter sp.; assembly: GCA_013697825.1. Lineage (GTDB taxonomy): Bacteria > Actinomycetota > Rubrobacteria > Rubrobacterales > Rubrobacteraceae > JACCWD01. The sequence goes on along the minus strand of JACCWD010000147.1, from coordinate 16,513 downwards.
GCGTGATGTGCGCGGCACGAACGAGGGGCAAATCGTCGATGTCGCTCTTTACGAGGCCGTCTTCGGCTTCATGGAGTCGATGGTCCCGGAGTTCGACGTGGCGGGCATCGTGCGCGAGAGGACCGGAGCCGCGCTCCCCGGCATCACACCATCGAACACGTACCGCACGAAGGACGAGTCGTACGTCGCCATCGGCGGAAACAGCGACGCGATTCTCAAGCGGCTCATGGAAGCGGTCGGTCGCCCCGAACTCGGCTCCGACCCCCGCTTCGCCACGAACGCCGACCGCTCCGAGTGGGCCGACGACCTCGACGAGCTCATCGAGAAGTGGACGAAGAGTCGCACAGTCGAGGAGATACGAAAGATCCTCGACGCGGCGAACGTCCCCGTCGGAACCATATATTCCGTCGCCGACATCGTGGACGATGAGCATTACGAAGCCCGCGACATGCTTCTCGAAGGAGAGATCGAAGGCATCGGTGGCGTGAAGATGCCGGGCCTCGCGCCGAAGCTCTCGGCGACTCCGGGGTCGGTTGAATGGTATGGCGGGCCTCTCGGGGCGCACAACTATGAGGTGTACGGCGGGCTTCTCGGACTCTCCGATGGAGAGATCGAGCGTCTCTCAGGTGAGGGTGTGGTTTGAGAGCGGATTGCGGCCAAACCGCGATCCGCGCACGCGCTATCGCGGTTGCCGTTTGTCGGCGCGCTTCGCTGCCAGCTTTTTCGGGTGGCCGACTGTCGCATGACGAGCCGTCGTAGGCGGGATGCGCGGAGATCATGGCGGAAGCCGCCATGAACGACCGTCCCCGCGCCATGCCGACGATCTCGCGTCCGGCGTTGCCGCCTTCCCAAAAGGCGGCTGGCTGAAAAGCGCGAAGCGCGGGCGCCGGAACATGAGTACACTGGATGTAATTCGCGCGAGTGGAGGCTCGCGTCTCTTTCAGGATGGGGAACGATGATCGCGGTCGGAGGGATTTTGCGTTGAAGGCGGGCGCGTCCGAGGAGATGCTCAAGCGGCGCGTGTACGTCGTTATTTTGCTCGCGGCTCTGGCGGGTTCTCTTTTGGGGCTGGCTCTGAACGAGATCACCGGCCTCGCCTCGCCGTTCATCCGGGGGCTTCTCATCGTATCGGCGGCCTTCGAGGCTTTCGTAGTGTGGCTCATGCACCGCGGGAGGCTCCGACTCTCGGTGATCGAAGAGGCGCTATATATTATTCCGGCTTCTTTGCTCGTCGGCGTCCTCGTGTACGCGCTTTATATACCGGCCTCCCCCGAGCAAGCCGACTCGGCTTTGCGCGGCTTTTATTTGTGGATTCCCGCCGTGTACATCGTGGTGTTCATGGCGCACGAGGGCGCGGGGGCTTTCGTCCGCTCCTTCATCGTGTACCTCGTCGTGATGGCCGTTTCGCTCCCGGCGGCGTTCGGATCGGTGGCGACGATGAACTCGCTCTCGCTCGATCAATTGTATATATCCGGCGCGGTCGTCATCTCGTTCCTTTATTTCATCTCGCGCCTCCGCGACCGCCTCCGCGAGGCCGAGGTCGCCGCCGAACGCATGAAACGCCTCGCCGAGACCGACGATTTGACGGGACTCCACAACCGCCGCCGCGCCACACGCCTCCTCGAAAGCGAGATGGAGAGGAGCCGCCGCCACATGCACCCCCTCTCCGTCATCGTCTTCGACATCGACGATTTCAAGCGCGTCAACGACGACTTCGGCCACGACGCGGGCGACGCGGTACTCGCCGACCTCTCGCGCCTCTCGGAGAAAACCCTCCGCGACGGCGACGAGATGGCCCGGTGGGGCGGGGAGGAGTTCCTCGTCATCGCCCCCGAAACGGATCGGGGCTCCGCCCAAAAACTCGCCGACCGCCTCCGGGAGTCCATCGAAGAGAAGAAGTTCGGCTTCGGAGGAGGCATCTCCGCGAGCTTCGGCGTCTCCGAACTCCGAAAGCATGACAGCGCGACCACCCTCGTGAAAAGGGCGGACACCGCACTGTACCGGGCGAAGACGGGTGGGAAGAACCGGGTGGAAGCGTGAGGCGAGCGAAGCTCGCCGTTCCCGGTTTTCAGTTCTCGGTTCTCGGCTGAAAACTGAAAACCGGGAACTGGAGCGAAGCGACCATATGCTACGCTACGTCCGAAGGGATCGAAAGGCAAAAGGAGAAAACATGGGTATCCGGGAATACGAATCTTTCCACAAACCGTCTGTCGAGGATCGCGAGTCTTTCTGGACGGAAGAGGCGAAGCGTATCGACTGGCATAAGGACTTCGAGGAAGTCCTCGATTTCTCGAACCCGCCCTTCTCGAAATGGTTCGTCGGCGGGGAGACGAATTTATGTCATAACATGCTCGACCGCCACCTCGATGAACGCGGCGACCAAAACGCCATCGTATACGTCTCCTCCGAGACCGACGAGAAACGTGCGTATACGTATCGCGAGCTTTACGAGGAGGTGAACGCCCTCGCCGCCTCATTGAAAGAACTCGGGGTCGGGCGTGGGGATCGGGTCGTTATTTATATGCCGATGACCGCCGAGGCCGTGTTCGCCATCCTCGCGTGCGTGAGGCTCGGGGCCATACACTCGGTCGTGTTCGGGGGGTTCGCGGCGGGGAGCCTCGCCAAGCGCATCGACGACGCGAAGCCGAAGGCCATGATCTCCGCCGACGCCGGAATGCGCGGCGGCAACGTCGTCAAATATAAACCGCTCGTGGACGAAGCCCTCGAAACCGCCGAGCATCCCCCCGAAAACGTCATCATATACAACCGCGGCCTCGATGAAGATATGTCCATAACCGAGGGCCGCGACCTCGACTACGCGGAGCTTCGGGAGAAAAATTGGGGCGTGGAGGTTCCGTGCGAGTGGGTCGAGTCGAGCGAGGTTTCGTACATACTTTATACGTCCGGGACGACGGGAACCCCGAAGGGTGTTCAAAGGGACACGGGCGGGTATGCGGTCGCGCTTGCGGCTTCGATGGAGCAAGTTTTCGACTCGAAGCCGGGTGAGACGTTCTTTTGCGCCTCCGATGTCGGGTGGGTCGTCGGGCATTCGTACATCGTGTACGCGCCGCTTTTGCACGGCATGACGAGCATCGTTTATGAAGGTCTTCCGATACGTCCCGACGCCGGGGTGTGGTGGAGGATCGTCGAGGAGTACGGCGTGGACACCCTCTTCACCTCCCCGACGGCGATACGCGCCCTCAAAAAGCACGACCCCGAATACATGACGAAGCACGACACGAGTTCCCTCCGCAAACTTTATCTCGCCGGAGAGCCGCTCGACGAGCCGACTTCGCGGTGGGTATCGGAGTCGCTCGGGGTGGATGTGAGGGATCATTACTGGCAAACCGAGTCCGGGTGGCCGATCCTCTCCTCGATGAACCCCGGCCTCGACGACGACCCGGCCACGCCTGGCTCCGCCGGGTTCCCGTGCGCGGGCTACGACATGCGCCTCATGCACGAGGAGACCGGAGAGGAACTCGGAGCGGACGAGCGCGGCATCCTCGCCATAAAAGCCCCGCTCCCGCCGGGCTTCATGTCCACGGTGTGGGGCGACGACGAGCGTTTCATCGAGACGTATTTCTCGGACTTCTCCGACGGCGATCTTTATACGACCTCCGACTGGGCGATGCGCGAGGAGGACGGGAGGTACTTCATCATGGGCCGCGCCGACGACGTGATAAACGTCGCCGGACATCGGCTCGGAACGAGGGAGATCGAAGAGGCCATCTCCGACCACCCCGAGGTCGCCGAGACCGCCGTCGTCGGCGTGAAGGACGAATACAAAGGACAAGAAGTCCTCGCCTTCGCCATCCCCAAAGACGCCGAAAAGGCGGACTCGGAAGAAGCACGCGCCGAGCTCGAGAAGTCCATAAAGGAAATAGTGGACACGAAGCTCGGGAAGATAGCCCGCCCGAAGAGCGTCTTCTTCGTGGACGCGCTCCCGAAAACCCGGAGCGGGAAGATGCTCCGACGCTCGATACAAGCCGTCGCCGAGGGCCGCGACCCCGGCGACCTCTCGACCCTCGAAGACCCGTCCGCCCTCGAAAGCGTGAAGGCGACGACCCCGGCGAAGTAAAATATGCTCGCCACGCCGCGAGGGAAAGGAAAACGAAATGAGTCGGAGCCTCATAGTCTCGAATCCCGAGGTGATGATGGGGAAACCCGTCGTGCGTGGAACGCGCATCACGGTGGATATGATCCTCGAAAAGCTCTCCGAGGGCGAGTCCGTCGAGCAAATTTTGAGCGAACACTCCGGCTCACCGAAGAGGCGGTGCGGGCCGTTCGCCGGGGCTGCTATACGGGGGGCGGGCCGCCCGTGAAGACGGGGAGCCAATAATAAATTATGTATGCTCCGGCCACGATGAGGAGGAGGGCGGAGATAATTTGCACGTACGGCATCATACCGCGCAGCCGCGAGACGATGCCCGCTTTGAAGAGCGCGAGCGCGAGGGTGAGCGCGATGAGAACCGATGTCATGCCGAGGCCGTAAAGGAGGAATTGCCCCGCCCCGGCTGTGAAGCTCCCGGCGGTGAGCGCGCCCCCCATCACCGCGAGGAAGACGGGGAGCGTGCAACTCAGCGACGCGAGTCCGTATGCGAGTCCGAAGAGGAAGAAGCCGCGCATGCTCATGTCCTTCGGGTCGCCGACGCGCTCGGCGATGCGCTCGAAAAACGCGGTGTATAAAGTTCGTCCGGCGAGGAGCCACAATCCGAGGAGGATGAGGAACGCTCCGATCACGACCCCGACCCACGGCATCGTGGCGAGGATCGCACTCCCTCCGGCGGCGACGATCGCACCCGCCACCCCGAAGAGAAGCACGAACCCGAGCGAGACGACCCCCCCGATGAGGACGGCCCTCGCCGCCCTCCCGAGCGTGGATCTCTTCTCGAAGCCTTCCTCCTCGCTGCCGAGATAAAGCGAGAGATACGCGGGGAGCATGGCGAACCCGCACGGGTTCACCGCCGCCACGATGCCCGCCCCGAACGCGAACCCGATGGGGAGGAGCGCGCCGAGGTTCGCGAGAAGCTGCGTCGCCCATTCTTGAAGCCCCGTCATTTTGGCGAGTCCCGGCCGAGGGTTTGGGGCTTTGTAGGATCGGGAGTCGGGAGTCGGGATGTCCTCGACTCTCTCTCCCCGGATGCTTCCGCTTTCCCGCCCGACGAATCCCGACCGATCCGACCGGACGCTTCGGCGGCGGAGGATTCGCTTCCTTGCTTTTCCCGACTCCCGAAACGAGCGAAGCCGAAGCGAGCGCCTCCCGACTCCCGGCGAGCGATGAACTCCCGCCGAACTCGATGGGGTGCGTCATCGGCACGGGCTTCGACCATATGCCCTTCCTGACTTCCGACTCGCGAAGCGAGCGCCAGCGAGCGCCCCCCGACTCTCGGCGCCACGAAGGGCGCATTGTCGTTCGGGTTCGGCATTACAAAACACCGTCGAGTTCGGCTCTCATCGTCTCGGCTTCGGTGACGGCGACGTCGCGGTATGTTTCCTCGCCGTTCTCGTCGAGGATGATGGTGGTTTCGAGGGCGTTCGCCCCGAACTGCTCGGCTATTTCGCCGCCGTTTATGACGGTCGGGAGCGGTTCGTCCATGCCCGCTCTGGCGAAGAAGTTTTCGATTGACTCCTCGGTTTCAAAGGGGTCTATGGAGATCATCACCATGTTTAGCCCACGATCCTCGTAGGCCGGAAGGATCTCGGACCATGCCCGAGCCTCCTCCATGCACCTTCCTCACCACCCAGCCATGAAGAAGAGGGCCGTCACGTCCTCCCCACCGAGACTCACTTCCTCTCCGGCGATGGTCGTCGCCGTCGGCCCGGAAGCCTCCGACGAAGCGTCTTCCGAGGCTTCATCCGACGTTTCATCCGATGGGGCGGCTCCTTCTTCGCCGTTCGCCTCCTCCGGCGCGTCCGCGTCTCCGCCGTTCGCGGGGGCTTCGGCTTGCGTCGGCTCGGGCGGGGCGGCTTCTTCGCCGGACTGTCCGGAGCTCTGCCCGGCTCCGCCGCACGCGGAGAGCGCGAGCATCGCCGCGAGGAATACCGTTATCGCCAACAATCTCTTCATTGTTTCTCCTTTATGGTTCGTACACTCGTGTCTCGGGGCGGAAAGCGGCCCATGAAAACCAAAAATGGTCTATGCCCACGACGGGGTCGAGGCGGCTCCCCTCCATCTCTCCATCCACGGCCTCCCCGAGGACGTTCCATTCGCTTTCCGTCCCCTCGTCGAGGATACCGCCTTCGTCATTGGAGCGGAAGGTGAGCGTCTCCCCGTCGAGCTTCCGTGAGAAGACGCCCGCCGAACCGACGTCGCGGCCCGCGTCCACGGAGTCCTCGTCGAGGGCGGAGGCGGTTCCTTCTTGCCAAAGCACCGCGACGGGTTCGCCATCTATTTCGTCGTTGACGGCGGGGGTTTCCATGAGGGTTTCGTATGGATACGCCACGGGCGCTTCCTCGTCGTCCACGGTGATGACGCGGGCCATCGGCGGGAGTTCGCCCGGTGTCTCGGGGCCATCGTAGAGGAATGGAGTGGAGTCGGCGTCGTCGTAGCCGACGTACGGGTTCCGGCCATAGTCCCGGTCGTATTCTGTGTCTCGGGAGAGGACTTCGCCGTCGGGGTGGGCTTCGCGGAAGTCGTCCCACGAGACGATGGGGGCGGGGATGGTGGCGAGTTCCTCTCCGGTGAAATCTCCGGCTATGGCCTCTCCGGTCGCTTGTTGCCACCAGCTTTCCGTCTGTCGGTCGTACATGATGAGGTTCGAGAAGCGGAGGCGGCCCGTCGTCCCGAAGGTGAGTTCCTCCCCGTTCATCTCCCGCTCGAAGGCGATGGCCGTGTTGCAAAGCGGGCAGAAAGTCACGGTGATCGGCTCCCCTTTCATCTCGTCGTTGACGATCTCATGCCACGTGACGATTTGAAGCGGATACGCCCTCGCCTCGCCCCCGGAGCGAACGAGGATCATCGGCTCTTTCGCCTCGATCCACTCGTCCGCCTCCTCGACCCCGATGAATCGCGGCTCGTCAATGGGCGGTATGCCGTCCTTCGGCGGCCCGCCGGAGGAAATCTCCTCATACGATACGTCGTGCGTGTCGAAATCCGTCTCGAACTCCCTCTCCGCCCCCGACGGGGGCGTGTCCTCGGGGGCCGCCTCGGACGAGTCCCCGCCGTTCGCTTCGCCCGAGTCCCCGGATGTCCCGCCGTCCCCGGAGGTTCCGCACGCGGTGAGGAGGACGAGGATCGCGGCGATGGCCGCGCCGAGAGCGAAGGATGATGGCCTCATGACGACATCGTATCCCATCAAAGGGATATTCGAGGGCGGATGCTCTTTTGGATCACATGACAGAGCGTCCCATCGGAAAGGAGGCGACCGCACACTCATGACGATGTATACAAAAACGCGCCCGTGACCTGAAAACTTGACTTTATGCCGTCCATTTGTATACAATTTGGCTTACGGAAAAGAATTCGGAGGAGAGTTCTTTGAGAGAGGCAGTCAGCGAGGCTGGGACGCTCGGGCGGTTGCGGGCTTTGATCGTGGAGGGCGAGTATCGTCCGGACGAGCGGCTCGTCGAGGAGCATCTCGCCGAGAGGCTCGGGGTGAGCCGGACTCCGGTGCGCCAGGCTTTGACCATGCTCGAAGCCGAGGGACTCGTGGAGATCGCGCCGAACAAAGGCGCGGTGGTTTGCTCGTTCTCCATCGAAGACGTGTGGGATATTTATGATCTCCGGGCCGTCCTCGAAGGGTATGCCGCGAGAAGGGCCGCCGACCGGATCGGCGCGGAGGAGCTTCGTCGGCTCGGCGAGGCGGTCGAGGAGCAGGCGGGGGTATCGCCGGAGGACAGCGGGGATCGGGAGGAGGCGATACGCCGGATCGTGGACGCGAACCAGAAATTCCACTCGGCGATCATCGAGGCGAGCCGGAACGGGAGGCTCGGGAAACTCCTCCAAAGAACCGTGGAGACCCCCCTCGTTTTCAAGGCTTTCCACTGGTACACGCCGAAGGAGCTTGCGATATCGAACCACTATCATCGGCAAATTTTGCATGCCCTCGAAAGCGGAGACGGGGAGCGGGCGGAGATCGTCATGAAGGAGCATGTGTACGAGGGAAGGGACTTCGTGATAAAGGCATTGAGGGAGGACGCGAACCGTGAGTGAGCGAGGGAGCGAACGCCGGAAGCCGCTCGAAGGACTCCGCGTCGTCGAGATGGGGAGCCTTTTGGCGGGGCCGTTTTGCGGGCAACTCCTCGGGGACTTCGGAGCGGAAGTCATAAAAATAGAGCCGCCCGGGAAAGGCGACCCCATGCGCGTGTGGGGGAGGCACCGGAAGAACGGGCGCACATTGTGGTGGCCCGTCATAGCGAGGAATAAAAAATCCGTGACGCTCAATCTCCGGGAGGAAGAGGGGCAAACGCTCGCCCGCCGCATCATCGCCGAGGCCGATGTCCTCGTCGAGAACTTCCGGCCCGGCACGATGGAGCGATGGGGGATGGGGTACGAGGAGCTTCGGGAGGCGAACCCCGGCCTCGTGATGGTGCGGGTGTCGGGGTACGGGCAAACCGGGCCGTATAAAGACCGGGCCGGATTCGGGGCCATCGGGGAGGCGATGGGAGGTATCCGGCACGTAACGGGCTTCCCGGATACCGCTCCTCCGCGCGCGGGGATAAGTTTGGGCGACTCGCTGGCGGCGACCTTCGGCGCGCTCGGCGCTCTCACCGCGCTTTATTCGCGCGAGCATAACGGCGGTCGCGGGCAAGTCGTGGACATCGGCATATACGAGGCCGTCCTTTCGCTCATGGAAAGCACGATACCGGAGCATGCTTTGACCGGACACACCCGAGGCCGCACCGGAACCGTTCTCCCCTTCGTCGCGCCGTCGAACATATATCCGACGCGGGACGACGATTATGTGCTCATCGCCGGGAACGCCGACACCGTCTTCGGGAGGCTCGCCGAAGCTCTCGGGCATCCCGAGTGGGCGGAGGACGAAAAGTACGCCACGCATCATGCGCGGGGCGAGAACATGGAGGAGCTCGACGCCATGATCTCCGCGTGGACGAAGGAGCGAACCTCCGGGGAAGTCCTCGACGCGATGGCCGAGGCGGGGGTTCCGTCGGGAAAGATATTCACCGCCGAGGACATGATGAACGATCCCCACTATGCAGCGAGGGGGAACATCATCGAGGTCGAGGATCCGGAGATCGGCGCGATCCCGATGCAAAACGTCGTGCCGAAATTGTCCGAGACGCCGGGCGAGGTTCGTTCGACGGGGCCGTCTCTCGGGGAGCATAATGGTGAGGTGTATGGGAAGTTGCTCGGTCTGAGCGAAAGGGAAGTGTCGGAGTTAAGCGAACGGGGGGTAATTTAGTGGGAATCGGGATCATGGAGGTCGGGCCGCGCGACGGCCTCCAAAACGAAGCGAAGAATCTCTCGCCGGAGGTTCGTGCGGAATTATGCGACCGCCTCTCGGCCTCCGGCATATCGTGCATGGAGGCGGCGAGCTTCGTGAACCCGAAGCGCGTCCCGCAAATGGCCGGGGCCGAGGAGGTCATGGCGAACATAAACCGGAGCGAGGACGGAGTGTACGCCGGCCTCGTCCTCAACGAGAAGGGCTATGACCGGGCGATCGCGGCGGAGGTGGATGAGGCGCGGTATGCCTTCCCCGTCACCGAGGAGTTCGCCCGGAGGAACCAGAATTCCACCGTCGCCGACTCCATCGAGCTCTCGAAGAAGCTCACGCGGAGGGCGAAGGAGGACGGCATACGGGTCGCGGTGACGCTCTCGGTGGCGTTCGGGTGTCCGTTCGAGGGGGAGGTGAAGGCGAAGCGCGTGCTCGAGATCGCCGAGGAGGTCGCCGGTGAGATGCCCGATGAGATCGTGCTCGCCGACACCATCGGGGTCGGGGTTCCGAGCCGGGTTCGGGAACTCGTCGAGGGGCTTCGGCGGATGGGGGCGACCGTCGGGTGCCACTTCCACGACACGCGGCACACCGGCATCGCCAACGCCGTCGCTGCCGTGGAGTGCGGGGCGGAGATCCTCGACTCCTCCGTCGGCGGGACCGGAGGATGCCCCTTCGCGCCGAAAGCGACCGGGAACATCTCCACCGAAGACCTCATATACACGCTCCACGGCATGGGCTACGACACCGGAATAAACCTCGACGGCCTCATCGAAGTGGCGGCGTGGCTCTCGGAGAAGCTCGAAAAAGAACTCCCCGGAAGAGTGTACAAAGCCGGAAACTTCGCTCCGGTGGGAGGGGGCGAATGAGCCTCGAAGGAAAGACGGTCGTCATAACCGGGGCGGCGGGTGGGATGGGCCGCGTCGCGAGCCGGAAATTCTGCGAGGAGGGAGCCTCCGTCCTCGGAGCCGACAGGAACGAGGAAGGTGGAAGAAAGCTCGAAAAGGAGCTTCGCGCCGACGGCCTCGACTTCGAGTTTCGGAAGACGAATGTTGCCGTGTCGAAAGAAGTCGATGCCCTCGCCGCTCATGCGAAAGAGAAGTTCTCCACGCTCGATGTGCTCGTGAACGCGGCGGGGATCATACTCGGACGGCACGTCCTCGAAACGACGGAGGACGAGTGGGATCTCCTCCATGACGCGAACGTGAAGGGGGCTTTCCTTATGACGAAGGCGATGGTTCCGTTCATGCGGAAAGGGAAGGCGTCCATCGTGAACATATCGTCGGTGGGGGGTGTGATCGGGATCGCGAACATGAGCGCATACGGCGCGGCGAAGGCCGGAGTCGCGCATTTTTCCAAAGCATGCGCCGTGGACCTCACCCCGGACATCCGCGTGAACGCCATCCTCCCCGGCCTCATAGACACCCCGATGTCGCGGGGCTTTATCGAGGCGTTGCCGGAGGATCAAAGAGAGGCGGTGTGGCAAGGCTTCGCCGGACAACATTTGCTAAACCGCGTCGGGGAGCCGGAGGAAGTCGTCTCGCTCATCGTGTACCTCGCGAGCGACGAGGCGAGCTTCATAACGGGGGCGGCGATCACCGTGGACGGAGGATGGACGACGCAGTAGCTTCGCAGCTTTTAGCGATTAGCTTTTAGCGATTAGCAAAGACAAATCGGCGAACGAACTTTGGGGAAAGGGACGAACCGTATGGAAAGGGAACGCCGGAAACGACGAGGCGCGAGCGCGTGGGGGCGTCGCACCCCGCCGGAATGCCGCCAGCCGGAAAATAAGCCGGGCCGATTTCGGGGAAAGGAGCCGAACATGATGGACGGAGAGTACAGAAAACGACGAGGCGCGAGGGAGCGGAAGACGCGCCGACCAAACCTGAAACCTGATGCCTGAAGCCTAAAGGCATGAGCGTCGAGGAGGCCGCCGAAGCCATAATCGAGATCGTTAACGAGAACATGCACGCCGCGCTCCGGGTCGTGAGCGTCGAGCGCGGCCATGATCCGCGCGAGTTCGGACTCGTGTCGTTCGGGGGCGCGGGGCCGATGCACGCGAGCGCGATGGCGCGTCTCATCGGGGCAAAGCCCGTCGTCATCCCGCCGACTCCGGGCGTGATGAGCGCGTTCGGTTTCCTCTCCTCCGACATCCAAAACGAGTTCCCCGAGACATACCTCAAAATCGCCGAGGAAACCCCCTCGAACGAAATGCGCGAGCGCGTCGAGTCCCTCATCGCCGAAGCCGACGCATGGCTCGAAGGCGAGGGCGTCGCCAAAGAAAAGCGCGTCTTCGACCTTTACGCCGACTGCCGATATTACATGCAAAACATCCAAATCCCGTGCCAGTTCACCATCGACGAAGTGTCCGGCGAAGACTGCGCCTTCCTCCGCGAAACCTTCGAGGACGCCCACCGAACCCGATACAACTTCGAACTCGCCGACTCCCCCCTCGAAATAGCCACCATCCGAGTCATCGGCCGCGGCCAAATAAAAGGAGTCTCCCTCACCGAAAGCGAAGAAAACGGCCACGGTTCCGACGCATCGAACGCCATCCTCCGCATCGAGAGCGTGTACTTCGGCGGATGGACGGACACCCCGGTATATGACCGGGCGAAGCTCCGACCATCGAACATCGTCGAAGGCCCGGCCATCGTTGCGCAAGACGACACGACCACCGTCATCGAGCCGGGGTATCGGGGGATGGTGGATCGGTACGGGAACATATTGATCGAGGGTTCTTAGTTCTCGGTTCTTAGCCAAAAACCAAAAACTAAAAACCGGAGCGACCGAAGGGAGCGACAAATGCAAGAAACTCTTCCGAATTTCGTCCGTGAACACGACATCGACCAAATTACCCTCGACATCATTGAGAACGCGCTGAAAAACATCCGCGAGGAGATGGACCGCGTCCTCGTCACGACCGCCGTCTCACCCATCATCCGCGAACAAGCCGACGAGTTCCCCCTCATCGCCGACAAGGAAGGCCGTATGGTCGTCGGGCAATTCGGGAGTTCGGTCTCGACCGTCATGGAGAATTCGCCGTATAGCGTCGAGGACTTCGAGGACGGGGACGTCATCGCGGTGAACGACCCGTATATGATGGCCGGAAGCACGTCGCATTTGCCCGACCTCCTTCTCGTGCGACCGATTTTCCACTCGGGGGAGCATATCGGGTACGCCCTCCAATGGGGGAATTTGATGGACGTGGGGGGGTCGACGGCGGGTTCCATTCCCATCGACGCTCGTTCGATATACGAGGAGGGCATTCGGATGCCGCCCGTGAAACTTTATGCGGCGGGGGAATTGAATGAGGAAGTGCTTCGGATGTTTTGCCACAATTCGCGCACTCCCCGTGAGACACGCGCCGACGTCATGGCGATATCCGCCGGGACCGCCGCCGGGGCGCAACGGGTGAAGGACATATGCGACCGCTTCGGAAAGGACACGTACCTCGAAGCGTGCGACGCGCTCCTCGCCCGCACCCGCGCGAGCGTCATAAAGCTCTTCCGGGACAATGTGGCCGAGGGCGAGAAGTACGTCTTCGAGGATTATACGGACGACGACGGACTCGGGAACGGCCCCATCAAACTCAAGCTCACGATGTGGCGCGAGGGGGATACGCTCCATCTCGACTGGACGGGGACGGACGGGCAAGTTCCCGGCCCGGTCAATTTCCTTCTCAATCGCGAGATGTTCCAAATGTTCGTCGGGGTGTTCATGATCATGGCTTTCGACCCCACGATCCTCTTCAACGATGGATACTGCGACGTGGTGAAGGTGACGCTCCCGGAAGGCTCCGTCCTCCAGCCGAAGTTCCCGGCCCCGCTCTCGAACCGCCTCGTCGTCATGGCCCGCCAGTTCGATGTCCTCGGCGCCGTGTACGCGAAGGCCATCGGCAACTTCAAAGTCTCCGGCTCGTACGGCACAAGCCCGAACTTCGTGTATTCCGGCACGAAGAAAAGCGGCGAGCCTTTCCAGACTATGGAGATACTTTACGGCGGCATCCCGGCGCGTCCGGGGAAGGACGGCCTCGACGGGCATTCGTGGTGGCCGGAGTTCCTCGCGGTTCCCGTCGAGTACATGGAGAAATACTATCCGCTCGTCGTGGAGGAGTACCGGACGCGGCGCGACTCGTGCGGGGCGGGGGAGTTCCGGGGCGGGTGCGGCGTGAAGCGCGTGTACCGCTTTCTCGCCGACGGTCATATCACGTATCAGGATGACCGGGCGCAAACTTTCCCGTACGGCGTGGACGGCGGGAAGCCCGGCAGCCCATCGCGGAAGACGCTCATACGGAAGAACGGCGACGAGAAATCCATGCCTTCGAAAGTCCGCGACGTACCCGTGTTCGTGGGGGATCTCCTCGTCTTCGAGACGGCGGGGGCGGGCGGGCTCGTCGACCCGCTCGAACGTCCGCCGGAGGCTGTCGCCAAAGACGTCCGGTGGAACCTCGTGAGCCGCGAGGCCGCGAGGAGCGAGTACGGAGTCGTCATCGGCGACGACGGGAATGTAGACGAAGACGCGACGGCTTCAGAGCGGGATCGCATCCGCTCGTCGCGTCCCGAGCTTCTTCAGTTCGACCACGGCGACGTGCCGGAGCGCGGAGAACTCGCTCGTCGCATCGCCAGCGAGCACCGTAATTTCGACGAGTGGCTCTCGAAGGAACTCGGGGTGAGATAGCCGGAGGCTTTCGGGGCGGGAGGCGGTGCGGTTTGACGATCGCCTCCCGTCTCTTTGGCGGTTAATTCGTTCGAGAAAAGGAGCTTCCCGCATGACCGACGACCAAACACGCGAAGTTTATGAGAGAGCGAAGTTCGGACAGACAATGACCCTCGGAGAAAACCCCTCCGTCCTCGTCGTGGATTTCTCCCGCGGCTTCACCGACCCGGAATGCTCCCTCGGAACCGACATGACGAAAGAGGTCGAGGCGACGCGAAGGATTGTGGATGCGGCGCGGGGGATCGAAGCTCCCATAATCTTCACGACCATCGGTTTCGAGAGGAATTTGCGGGACGGCTCGTTGTGGATCGAGAAGGCTCCGGCCCTCGCCGACCTCCAAATCGGCGGCGAATGGGTCGAGCTCGATGAGCGACTCGGAAAGAAGGATGAAGACACCATCATCCTCAAAAAAGGCGCGTCGGCGTTCTTCGGGACGAACCTCGCCTCGATCCTCGCCCATCAAAAAACCGATACCGTCGTTCTTTGCGGGGCGACGACGAGCGGGTGCATCCGGGCGACGGCTGTGGATCTTTTACAACACGGATACCCGACGCTCGTTCCCCGCGAGTGCGTCGGCGACCGGGCGGAGTCTCCGCATAAAGCGAACCTCTTCGACATCCACGCGAAGTACGCCGACGTGGTTTCGCTCGAAGAGGCTCTCGCTTATTTGGAGCGGACCGGGGCGGAGCGGCCTCACAAATAGACTTTGTTTTCCTTCCATGCGTCGTAGGCGGCGACGGAGGCGTGGACGAAGGGGGCGATGGTGATGAGGGCCATCACGGGCCAGAGAAGGTATCCGACGAGGATCGCGGTCAATGCCATCGTTATCGTCCATCCGACGGCGATGACACTCAGCCACACGACTTGATAAACCACCGAGCGCATCGCGTGCGAGGCGACCATCGGGGAACTCTTCCGGTTCGCGAGCCAAATGACGAACGCCGCGAGAGGGCCGAGAAAGCCGGTGAAGGTGTTTATGAACGTGGTGAGGTGGGCGAGGATGGACCATGTGCGCTCGTTTTTCGTCGCCGTGATGGTCGGTGGTCGGTACGACGGATCGAAGGCTCCGCCGCTCATTCGACCGTATTCCCTTTGCATTCCGTAGTTTTCGTGCGTTCGGCTCATATGCTCTCCCGGTCGGTTTCTTTCCATTCATTACGAACGTTTCCGGCGCGGGTTTCAGGCGTTTGGTACCGTGGGATACTTGAAATATGGACTCTCGGACGCGGCGGGGATTTTTATTATATCCATTCGGCACATATAATAGGGTTTCAGGCGCGCCCCGGAAGTCTCCTGAAGGGGCCGGAGCTAATATTTGAAAGGGGTAGTACTGTGACGGAAGAGTCTCACGGCACGACCGACGGAGCGACTTCGACTGCGAATGACAGCCTCACGGTTACCGATAACCGCACCGGAAAAACCTATGACGTCGAGATAAAGGACGGAACCGTCCGGGCGATGGATTTCCGCGGCATGAAGGTGGACGACGACGACTTCGGCCTCATGACGTACGATCCCGGCTTCACGAACACCGCGAATTGCCGGAGCTCCATCACGTACATAGACGGCGAGGCGGGGATTTTGGAGCATCGCGGCATCCCCATTGACCAGCTTTGCGACCAGTCTTCGTTCCTCGAAGTCGCGTACCTCCTCATCCACGGAAACCTCCCGAGCGAGCCGGAGCTTTCGGAGTGGATCTACCAGGTTACGCATCACACGTATATCCATGAGTCCATGAAGCGCTTCCTCGATGGCTTCCGCCACGACGCGCACCCGATGGGGATGCTCCAATCCTCCGTCGGCGCCCTCTCGACTTTCTATCCCGAGGCGAAGTACATAGACGACGAGTTCCAAAGGCACGTCTCCGCTGTCCGCCTCATCGCCAAGATGCCGACGTTGGCGGCGTTCGCGTACCGTCATTCGCTCGGCCTCCCATACGTATACCCGGACAACGACCTCTCGTACGCCGGGAACTTCCTCTCGATGCTCTTCAAGATGGCCGAGCCGAAGTACGAGCCGGATCCCCGCCTCGAAAAAGCACTCGACGTCCTCTTCATGCTCCACGCCGACCACGAGCAAAACTGCTCCACCTCGGCGGTTCGGATGACGGGGAGTTCGCGCGTTGACCCGTTCTCGGCGGTCGCGGCGGGCATCTCCGGCCTTTACGGGCCGCTCCACGGCGGGGCGAACGTGGACGTTTTGCAAATGCTCAACCGCATCGAGAAGGTCGAGAACATCCCAGACTTCCTCGAAGGCGTGAAGAACCGCGACGAGAGGCTCATCGGCTTCGGGCATCGCGTCTACAAAAACTACGACCCGCGCGCCCGCATAATCCGGGGCCACGTGGACGAGGTTCTCGAAGCTACGGGCAAGCAAAGCCCGCTCCTCGACGTCGCCATCGA
>JACCWD010000145.1 GCA_013697825.1 Rubrobacter sp. | reverse complement strand
AGGTCGGGGGTAGGGTGGGGGAGCTTCGGACGAAGATCCGCATGCGTCCCGCCTCGGGGCATCCGGGACAGGGCTTATGGCACGTCCTCTGTTTGGCCTTTGGAGTCGTTCATGAATAATTCGGGCTGGAGGTCGAAGCGCCCCGTCGGCGCGGAAACCTCCGCGAAATCCGGCTCGTGCGCGAGGAGCATCGCCGCTCCTTCCTCGGGCATCCGCGAGAGAATGAGGTCGAGGCGCGCCCTCCGCTGGTAAAAGTTGTCGATGCCCGCGACGTGGAAAGCGCCTTCGCCCCTCTCCAAAGTGAGGAAGTCGTTCGAGAGTTCGACGATGCCCGCGTCTTCGAGTATGCGCCGGACGAGGCTTTCGTCGGCGATATAGTCGTGGTTCCCGAGGACGGCCACGGCTCCGTCGGGGGCTTCGAGTATGGAGAGTGCTTCGGCGAGTTCGCCCTCCACGTACTTCACCTTCGCGGTCACGAAGTCCCCGGTGGCGGCGATGAGGTCGGCTTCTTGTTCGTTCACGAGGTGCGCGAGCTTCGAGAGCCGCTCGAACGTCATCCACCCGTCCATGTGGATATCGCTGATCTGGGCGACGCGGTACCCGTCGAACTCTGCGGAAAGCCGGGGGAGGACGAGGGAGACCTCTTTGATTTCCACGTTCATCGGCTCGACTTTGGAGGCGTAATAAAGCCCGCCCGCCGAGGCGAGCGCCGCTCCTCCGGCGAGCGTTCCGGCGGCGAGCTTCGAGAGGGATGCTTCGTCCGAACCGTCGGTCAACGAAGTCGCGGACGATTTCCTGAAAGAAAACACCGGAGGATCATACCATCACGCCCCGTTTCCGGCTCCATGCGCGATACGTACGAGGAAAGAAGTTCGGGGACGAGCGAAACCCATATGCGATGCCCGCGAATGGTGGACTTTCCGAAGCAAACGTTGGGGTTCACGGAGCTTCTCGCCAAAAGCTCGCCACGGTTCCCAAACCGCTCATTTCACGACTTTTACGACATAAGATGCGCGGATCTAATTTTTCTTCCTCACATTGAATACATCCATCGCCCGCTCGGGGCCGTCTTCGAGTATCTTCTCCACCGCATCGGCGGCGAGAGGCGTCGTCTCCCGGACGGTTTTCTCCATGCCACCGAGGACGTAATCCGTGACGGTCATGCCCTCCGGCGGGCGACCGATGCCGACACGCACCCTCACGAAGTCGCCTCCGAGATGGTTCATGATCGAGCGGAGTCCGTTGTGGCCGCCCGCCCCGCCCCCGACCTTCACCCGCACCTCGCCCGGCGGGAGGTCGAGCTCGTCGTGGACGACGATGAGGTCTTCGGCCTTGTTTCCGGAAACCGCCGCGCCCGAATTGTTCATCATCGTCGTCGGCTTTATGAGCGAGACGTCTTTATGGTTTATGGAAACGTCCGAGGTTTCGGCTTTTTTCTTCCCCCGCCACGATCCACCGTGGCGCTTCGCGAGCTCGTCGGCTACGAGGAATCCGGCGTTGTGGCGGGTCTTTTCGTACCGTCGTCCGGGGTTTCCGAGGCCCGCGACGACGACGGTGGGGGATCTCCGGGAAGATCCCCCACCGCTTTCCTCGCTTCTTTCGCGTCCGAAGATCGAACGAAACAGGTTCGAGATTACCGGTTCTCCCCTTCCCCCTCTTCGGAGCCTTCGCCTTCCTCGCCCCCGGCGCCTTCGCCCTCGGGGGTTTCCTCGCCTTCGGCAAGCTCCTCGTCGGACTCTTCCTCGACGACTCCGGCGGCTTCGAGCTCCTCGTCGGTGATGATGTCCGGCGGGGTGACGGTCGCCGCTGTGTCCTCCGGCTCGGAGATGAGGACGACACCCTCGGGCATCGTGATGTCGCCGAGGGTGAGGTTCTCGTTCATCCCGAGTCCGGATACGTCAACCTCGATCTCCTGCGGAATGTTCCCCGGCAGAGACTCGACTTGTATCTCATACGCGACCTGCGTGAGGACACCCTCCTCCTCCTCGACGCCTCTCGCCTCGCCGATCACCGTCAGCGGAACCGTGACCTCGATGCGCTCGGTCATGTCAACCGGGGCGAAGTCCACGTGGACGAGGCGGCCCGTGACCGGGTTTCGTTGCGCGTCCACGACGCGGGCGGTTTGGACGCCCTCCCCGAAATCGAGGTCGTAAAGAGCGTTGTCGCCGTAATGGGTGAGGGTGTAATCCACGATCTTCACCGGGACGGCGAGCGACGTGCTTCCGTCGTTGCCGTAAAGAACCGCCGGGGTGAAGCCGCCAACCCGGAGGCGGCGGGTGTCGTTCTTTCCCCTGCCAGTCCGCTCGCTTGCCTGCAAAGTTACATTATCCGCCATCGTCGCTGCTCCTAAAAGTTGGATGTTCCGTTAGACATTTCTCACACAGAGAATACTAGAAAAGCTGGTTCTCGCCCATGAATACCTCGCTCACCGACTCGTCGGTGAAGACATTCTTTATGGTGCTTGCCAGGATCGGGGCGATGCCGAGCGTCCGTATCTTAGAACGCGGCTCGTCGTCCTTCAAGGGAAGCGTGTCCGTCACCACCACCTCCACTATGGGCGACCTCTCGATCCTCCGGTACGCCTCCCCGGAGAACACCGCGTGCGTCGCCGCCGCGTAGACCTCCGTGACGCCCTCTTCCACGAGGCGCTCGGCGGCTCCGACCGTGGTTCCGCCGCCGTCGATGATGTCGTCTATGAGGATCGCCCGCTTCCCGGCGACCTCGCCGATGACGTGCGTGACTTCGGACTCGCCGGGGCCGCGGCGCATCTTGTTCACGATCGCCCACGGAAGCCCGAGGTGGTCGGCGAGGCGCTTCGCCACCTTCACCTCCCCAGTGTCGGGGGCGACGACGACGGCGTCGCACGCGTCGCGGAAGCCTTGCTCGACGAAGTAGTCGACGAACGTGTGCATCGCGGTCAAATGGTCCACCGGAAAGTTGAAGAAGCCCTCGATCTGCCCGACGTGGAGATCCATCGTCATCACCCGGTCGGCGCCCGCAGTCTGGATCATGTTCGCCACGAGGCGGGCCGTTATCGGCTCGCGGGGCTTCGTCTTGCGATCCTGGCGCGAATACGCATACCACGGTATGACCGCGACGATGGATTCGGCGGAGGCGCGTTTCGCCGCGTCTATCATGACGAGAAGTTCCATCAAATTCTGGTTCACGGGCTTGCAGAGGGACTGGATGATGAACACGTCGGAGCCTCGGACGCTTTCGAGGTATCGGGTGTACATCTCGCCGTTCGCGAACTGGGTCAGCTCCACCTCCCCGAGTTCGAGGTCGAGCCTCTCGGCGATCCTCTCGGACAACTCCGGATAGCCTTGCCCGGAGAAGAGCATGAGCCGATTCTCCGCGTTGTGGGCTATGTGGCCGTTTTGCATCTCTATCCTTCCGTCTCGAACTGTGGACGACCCGCGTTCTCATCCTCTGCATCGGATACATTCCCCGGAGCGTCCCGGATCACACGCGCCGGAGCGCCAACCGCCATCTTCCCCGCCGGAATGTCCTTGTTCACGACGCTCCCCGCCCCGAGATAAGCTCCGTCGCCAATGACCACCGGAGCGATGAGGTTCGTGTTCACCCCCGTGAACGCGCCGTCCCCGATCTCCGTCCGGCTTTTGTTCTTGCCGTCGTAGTTCGCCGTGATCGTCCCCGCCCCGATGTTCACCCCCTCCCCGATCCTCGCGTCCCCCATATACGAGAGATGCGGAACCTTGCTTCCCTTCCCCACAGTCGTATTCTTCACCTCGCAATAAGCGCCGACCTTCGAGCCTTCCATAAGAACCGTCCCCGGACGAAGATACGCATAAGGCCCGACGGAGGCTCCCGCCCCGACCATCGCCCCCCGCCCGACGGAATGCTCCACCAAAGCGCCGTCCCCGACCGTCGTGTCCATGAGGTCGGAGGAAGGGCCGATCACGCAGTCCGAGCCGATCTTCGTGCCGCCGCGAAGGAAAGTTCCGGGCAAAACCACGGTGTCCCGTCCGATCTCGACCGTCGCCTCGATGTGCGTCGAAACGGGGTCTCGCACCGTGACGCCCTCCTTCATGTGCGCGTCGAGGATGCGGCGGCGGAGAATCTCCTCGGCCCGCGCCAACTGCGCCCGGTCGTTCACGAGGTTCGCCTCTTCGAGGTCTTTCAGGCGATACGTGACGGCCCGGCTCTTCCTCCCGATTATCTCCAAAGCGTCCGTCAAATAAAGCTCGCCTTGCTCGTTCTCAGAGGAAAGCTCCCCCAAAGCCCACCGGATCTCCGAAAGCTCGAACGCATACAGCCCGAGGTTCACGAGATTGTTCCCTCTCTCGGCTTCGGTGGCGTCGCGCTCCTCGACGATCCGAACCACTCCGGCATCTTCTTCCACCCTTCCGAGTCCGCTCGGGTCGGGCAATTCCGCCGCGAGCACCGTCGCTCCGACGGCCGCCGAGCGGTGCCGATAAACGAGTTCCCCCAAAGTCCGGTCGGAGATGATGGGGCCGTCGCCGTTCACGACGAGGAGGGTGCCTTCCCCGTCCCCGACCCCTTCGAGCGCGACCCGGACGGCGTCCCCGGTCCCGAGCTGCTGTCTCTGGAGGACGGGTTCGGCGTCCTCGGGAAGGACGGCGCGGACCTCGTCGGCTTGGTGGCCCACGACCACCATCAGTCGTTCGGGGAGGAGGGAGTTGATAGCGGAGATGGCGTAGTTCACCATCGGGACTCCGCAAAGGGTATGGAGCATCTTCGCCCGGTTCGATTTCATCCGGGTTCCCTTGCCCGCCGCGAGAACCACGGCGACAAGGGAAGAGTCTCGTCCGGTTTCGGACATCTTTCTGGTGTTCTCCTCGGAGTCGGTTGGCAACAAAAGGCTATCTCTCGTCTGGCTGGGGCGGCAGGATTCGAACCTGCGATCCCGGGACCAAAACCCGGCGCCTTGCCGCTTGGCTACGCCCCAAAGACGCGCTATGCAAGCTGCGCGTGGGGATTATACCGATTGACGAGGCGGGTATCAGGCTCGATGCCGAAGATGAGCCGACCATGCCCGAACGGCCCGCCCATACCCCTCCGGCAAGTTTATGCCGCCCATCTCCGAAAGCCCGAAGAACCCCACCCCCCGATGCTCGCCGCTCTTCCGTATCCCGTCGAGGCTCCCGACGAAACACCCGTAAACCACGATGAGTACACGCCTCCCCTCGACGACCTCGTAAACGTACGCATCGAGGAGCGTCCCGGCTTCGACGCGGAGATTTATTTCCTCGTATATCTCCCGCTCGACGCACCCGCGAAGGCTCTCCCCCGCCTCGAGCCTCCCCCCCGGAAGCTCCCATTCGCCTCGCTCGTTTTCGAGAAGCGCGGCCTTCCCGCCGTCGTCGAGGACGACTCCCTTCACGGAGACGGGGAGCCTCACGAACTATTCACAACCTCCACGCCCTTCGACACCGGCTCGAAAACCTCGGAGAATCGCGCGTCGAGCCACGATAACGCGGCTTCCGCTTCCTCCTTCGCATCGAAGATGCCGTACACCGATGTTCCAGTTCCGCTCATCGAGGCTCCGAACGCGCCGCTTTCGAGGAACACCGAAGCGTATTCCTCGACCTCCGGGACGAGCTTCGCGGTCACGGACGCGAGGTCGTTTCCGACGGATGCGCCGAGAGAACGCGGGTCGCCGGAGCGAAGCGCGGATACCACCTCGTCCGTATCGCCCCGGCTCCTTCGCGAGAACTCGTCGTATGCGCGGTATACCTTCGCCGTGTTCGCGCCCGCATGGGGCTTTGCGAGCGCGATGAAGTGCGGCGGCGGTGTGGGGAGCGCGCTCAAATCGTCGCCGATCCCCTCGCCGAGCGTCGTCCCTCCCGCGAGGCAAAACGGCACGTCCGCCCCGACCTTCGCCGCGACGGAGCGGAGTTCTTTATCGCCGAGTCCGAGTCCGAACATCTCGTTCATGCCGACGAGAGCGGCGGCGGCGTCCGCCGAACCTCCGCCGAGTCCCGCGCCGGAGGGCGTGTTCTTTTCGAGCCGAATGCGTACCGGAAGCTCCCGGCCCGCGCTCTCACGGAGAAGCCTCCACGCCCGGTACACTGTGTTCTCCTCGACCGGACAAACCTCCCGAGGTTCGACGGCGAGCGAAAATCCGCGCTCGGCACTCTCGATCTCCACCCCGTCGAAGAGCGAGATGCTTTGCAAAACCGTTCGTATATCGTGGTATCCATCGTCTCGAAGACCGAGAACGTCGAGCGAATAATTCACCTTCGCATACGCCCGAAGTCGGATGTTTTTCACGAAATACCCCGATGCAAAGCCACGAAATCCCCCGGTGAAAGCTCCTCCGCCCGAGCATTCCCGCCGAAGCCGAGGCGAATGAGAGCCTCCGAAGCTCTCGCCTTCATCCCACCCGGCAAATTATTCGCGAGCCTTTTCCGACGGCTCGAAAACGCGGCGAGCACGAGTTCCTTTATTCCTTCGTACTCGCCCGGCGCGAGTCCCGTGTCTCTTCGTTTCATATCCACGACGGCGGAGTATACGCGAGGCGGCGGGTCGAAGACCGTCGGCGGGACTTTGTGGACGACCTTCGGCTCGGAGAGAAATTGTACGAGGACGGCGTATCCTCCGTAATCCTTCGTTCCTCGATGCGCCGCCATCCGCCGCGCCACCTCGAATTGCACCATGAACCGGAGGCTTTCGATGTACGGACACTCTTCGAGGAAGCGAAGGACGAGCGGGGATGCGACGTTGTACGGAAGGTTCGCGACCATCCGGTTCGGGCGTGGCGAAAGCGCATCGTATTCGAAGCGCATGGCGTCCCCGATGTGAACCGCGACGTTCCCGAAAGCCCTCGTCGCATCGGCGAGAGCGTCCATGACATCCACATCCACCTCGACGGCGTGGACGGAGGAGGCGCGTTCGGCGAGGAGCTTCGTCAAAAACCCGCGCCCCGGCCCGATTTCGAGGACGACATCGTCTTTCTCCACGCCATCGGCGACGATGCGGGCGGTGTTCGGGTCGGTGAGGAAATGTTGTCCGAGGCGTTTCTTCGGATGCTTTGGATGGCTTTCCAAAGCGCTTCAGACTTCGAGCGGGAGGCGGTAGAAATTTCGAGCGTTCCGCGTGGTGAGGGTGGCGAATTCCTCTTCGCCCATGCCGAGCTTTTCGGCGACGAAGCTCGCCGTATGGACGACGTTCTTCGGGAAGTTCGGCTTTCCCCGGAGCGGCTCGGGACTCAAATACGGGGCGTCCGTCTCGACCATGAGGCGTTCGGGGTTTATGAGGTGGAGGTGATTCGCCGTCTCGCTCTTTTTGTACGTCACGTTTCCGGTGAGGCCGATGAAATAGTCGCGCTCCCTCGCCTCTTCGATCTCCTTTTCGCCGCCCTCGAAGCAATGGAGGACGATGGGGACGCGAGCGCACCGGAGAATGTCCATCGTGTCGTCGAAGGCTTCGCGGGTGTGGATCACGACCGGAAGCCGAACCTCGTTGGCGAGCGATACGACATCCTCGAAAAGCGCTTTCTGCGCGTCGGCGGACGAGTGGTTCCGATAATAATCGAGGCCGACTTCCCCGAGCGCGACGATCCCCCCCGAAGACGCCATCTCCGAGAGAGCTTCGAGATTCCCGGTCGAGTGGTCGGAGGCGTTGTGCGGATGTATCCCCGCGACCGAATATACATTCGCCGTCGCGGCGGCGAGGCGCATGCCCTCGCGCGAGTCCTCGATGTTCGTCCCGATGTTCACGATCGCCCCGACCCCGGCCTCGGCGGCTTCATGCACGGCCTCCTCCGGCGAGGCTTTCAGCCGCAAAAGGTGGGTGTGGGAGTCAACGAGCATGGGCCGGATTATATCCGACTCGATGGAGAGTTCTCCGCCACGCCCGCGAGCCGCCCACCCTCGTACTCGCACCGGAACTCCTTCGGCGCACCGGAGTCGAGCATCGCCGGGAGGAAATGCGGAATATTCGACACGACCGAATCGTTCCCCGGGTCGCACACCCACGAAAGAGGCTTCCACGCGAGAAAACCCTCCGTCGTCTCACGCTCCGTCGTCTCGCGCTCCACTTCCGCGATAAACACGTGCATGCCCCGGCTCGCGCTCGTCGGGTCGGCTCCGGCGTTCCACGTGACGATGCCCGCGTATCGCAAACTTTCGGAAACATCCATGCCCGCCTCCTCGAACACTTCGCGCACGACGCATTCGGCGGGCATCTCTCCGGCTTCGATCTTCCCTCCGAGTCCGTTCTATTTCCCCTCGTTCGGCGGATATTTCCGGCGGAGCATGAGAACGGAGTCTCCGTGGACGCAAAAACATAAGGTGTATGGGATTTCGGGATGCCGGGTTTTCAGGCGACTTCGCCCGGCTCGTGGCGGAGGGTCATAAGTTTTTCCGCTTCGAGAGCCAAAAGAGCGTATGTGCGGCCTTCGTTGTCGCTGAACTCGACCTCGAAGACATCGGTGGCGAGGGACTCCACGACGGTTCCGACCTGTCCACGATAGAGGCCGCGCTCCGGAAGATCCTCCATGAGAGCCACCACGCTGAGGATTTCTATCGTCTCGTCCATCCTTCTCCTAAAGCACATAGCAACTCGAAAGACGCGGAAAGTTTTCTCCACGAAGAACTATCCACGCGCTGCGAACAGTCGCACTTCCCGCTTCCGTTCGCATTTCGAAGTCTAGCACGTACCTTTGACCGTACTCATCCGCACCACCGCCAACCGCATCGGCGGAGCGAGCAGCCGACAAAAGCGCACCCCGCAATCTTTCGGCGTCGTCCCGATCCAAACCGAGCGCGATCGAGAAGACTCTCGCTTTGTGCCTTCCTTTCGGGTGGCTCGGATCGAGACAATAATCGCGGAGCTTGCGTATATCCACCACGGCGTTGTCGTAGCCCGGCAACTTTATGCGAGATCACTCCTTCGCGAGTCCGTCATACACCTCGCCCTTTTTCCACCCCGTCTCCCTCGCCGCCCGAGCCGCCGCCCGCGACGGGGACTCCCCTTCCGAGGCGTATCTTTTCGCGAGCGCGACGGCGGAGCCGAGATCCACGCTTTCCTCCTCCGCCTCGCCACGCACGACGACGACGATCTCCCCTTTCACATCGCCGGAGAAATGGACGATGGCCTCCGACGTTTTCCCGCGAAACACCTCTTCGTGGAGCTTCGTGAGTTCGCGGCACACGGCGACGGGGGCATCTTCCGGGAGATCGGCGAGCGTCTTCCGAAGCCGCTTCGGGGACTCGAAGAGGACGAAAGTGGCGGTTTGTCGGGAAATCCTCTCGAAGAGCGATGATCTTTCCTTCCCTTTCCTCGGCGGAAATCCGACGAACACGACTTCGTCCGCCGGAAGACCGGAGGCGGCGAGGGCGGTGGTGAGCGACGACGCGCCCGGAAGGACTTCGACTTTCGCCCCGGTTTCGAGGCACGCCTCGACGAGACGGTATCCGGGATCGGAGACGAGCGGCGTCCCGGCGTCGGAGACGAGGGCGACTTTCTCCGCCTTTGCCCTCTCGGCGAGTTCGGCGGCGAAGCGTTCCTCGTTGTGCTCGTGGTGCGAGACGAGCGAGTTCTTTATCTCGAAATGCGCGAGGAGCTTCCCGGTTCGGCGCGTGTCCTCGCACGCTATGACATCCGCCTCGCGGAGAACGCGGAGGGCGCGGAGCGTGATGTCTTCGAGGTTCCCGATCGGGGTCGGCACGACGAAGAGAGTCATTTTGCTCGCTTCGCCTTCGGCTTCGCTCGCCGGGAGTCGGGACTCGGGAGCCGTTCGCTTCGCTCACTTCGGGAGTCGGGAAAGACGCGAGGCCGAATGCCGCTCCGACATCGCCTCTTTCGATTCCAGCGCGAGTCCATCGAGCGGAAAAAAGAATATATCGCGGACGAGAAAGTCGAGAGCCACCCGACTCCCGACTCCCGAAGCGGAGCGCCGGGGGCGAAGCCGAAGAAGCGGAGCGGCCCCCGACTCCCGTCATTCATGCTCGATCACCCCCGCCATCGCCGAGGACGTACTCGCCGTCCCCGCCCCTCGCGAGAGCGGCGGCCCCGAGTACGCCGGACTCCGGGCCGAGGGTGGCGGATTGTATGCGTACGAGATCCCTCGATGGAGAGCGGGCGCGCAGATGTACTTCGCGGCGGGTGGCGGAGAGGATGAGTTCCCCCGCCTCCGACGCGCCACCCCCGACGGCGACGACCTCGGGATTGAAGACGTTCACGAAGGACGCCACCCCGACGCCGAGCCACGTCCCGGCTTCTTCGAGAACAGAGATGGCCGCATCGTCGCCCTCTCTCGCGAGCCTCGACACGTCTTCGCCGAGGATTTTTCGCTTCACGGCGAGTTTGCCGAGGGCGGAGTCGGTTCTCTCGGCCGCCATCTCGTTGGCGCGACGGGCGATGGCCGATCCGGAGGCGAGGGCTTCGAGGCATCCGCGGTTTCCGCACGCGCATCGGGGGCCGGTCGCATGGATGGTCGTGTGGCCGAGTTCCCCGGCGGCTCCGTGAGCGCCTCGGAGGAGAACGCCGTGGGAGATCACACCCCCGCCGACCCCGGTTCCGAGGGTAATGAAAACGAGGTGATCCACGCCGCTCCCCGCCCCGAACCGGAACTCGCCCCACGCCGCCGCACTCGCGTCGTTCTCGACGGTGAGCGGAGCCTCGATCCTCGCTTCGAGTTCGTCCTTCAAAGGAATCCCCTCGATGTTCGGCAAATTCGGCGAAAAAACGACCTTGTTTTCCTGCGCGAGTATGAGGCCCGGAACCGCGAGGCACACCCCGCCGACCTCCGAAGAACCCCGCACCTCCGACACCGCCCGAAAGATATTCTCGATGAGAACCTCCGGTGAGCCCGCCGAAGGATACCGGACTTCATCGAGGACATTCCCGTCCGCATCTACGACCCCGGCGGCGATCTTCGTCCCCCCCACGTCCACGCCGATGGAGTTCATAGGCTCGCTTCGCTCGGGGTTGTTAGTGCTTGGTTATTGGTTATTGGCAAAAACCAATAACCAATAACCAAAAACCAAAAACCCGAGCGAAGCCGAAGGCGGAGCGACCCGCGAGTCATCTCTTCCAATCCACGATCTCGAGTTCCGTTTGCCCAGAATATCGACTCCGGTACACGGTGAAGGCGGCGTCGAAGGAGCCTTCCGGCAAAGCCTTCGGGTCGCAGGCG
Organism: Rubrobacter sp.; assembly: GCA_013697825.1. Lineage (GTDB taxonomy): Bacteria > Actinomycetota > Rubrobacteria > Rubrobacterales > Rubrobacteraceae > JACCWD01. Next base: position 2,065 of record JACCWD010000145.1, on the reverse strand, counting down.
AGCTTCGCCTTCACTCCGCCGGAGAGGGTTATGAGGTTCATGCCGTCCCATATTTGCCGGGAGCCTTCTATTTTCAACCCTTCGCTGGCGAACACGGGCTTGTGGTTGCCGCTCCCGAACGGGGCGAGGCTCTCGTGCCAGTCGAAGGCTCCGTTCGAGACGCTCCCGACCGGAACCTCCGCGTCTATCTCGATGGCCGGGTCGAAGATCTCCTCGTTCTCCTCGCGCTGTTTTCTGACCGCTTCGTTGACTTTCGCCACGAAGTCGTCGAAGGCTCCGGATTTCACGGAGAGTCCGGCGGCCTTCCGGTGGCCGCCCCACTCGCCCATGAACTCGCTCGCCTCGGACAATGCTCCATAAAGGTTCACATCGGTGTCTCCGGCGCGGGCCGATCCACCGTATGAGCCGTCGGCGCGGCGATTCAAAATGGCGGCGGGACGTCCCGAGGCGGAGGCGACTCGCCCCGCGATGAGTCCGGCGAGACCGCCGATTTCCTCGCTCACGACTATTTTGAAATCCTGTTCGGGCTCGACCTCGGCCATCGCCCTCTCGACGGCGGATATGGTTCGTTTTTGCCGCTCGTAATTTAGTTGGTTGAGTTCGGAGGCTATGCGGAACGCTTCCTTCCGATCCTCGGTGAGCATGAGGTCGAGGGCGGGGCGCGGGTTTTTTATACGCCCGATAGAGTTTATGCGCGGGCCGAGTTTCCAGCCGAGATCCTCTTCGCTTATTCCGCCCCGAACCCCCGCCACCTTCACAAGCGCCTCGAGTCCGGGCCTCGCCTTCCTCGCTTCGAGGCCGCGGTTTATATGCCTCATTCCCATCGAGGCGAGGGCGCGGTTGTCGCCGACGAGCGGCGCGATGTCCACGACGGTGCCGACCGATACGAGGTCGAGGAGCCGCCCGAGACGCTTCCTCGCGTCCGAATCTCCGAGTTCGCGGGCGATGGCCCACGCGAACTTCCATGCGACGCCGACGCCCGCGAGGGGGTCGTTCTCGTCCCATAACTTCGGGTCGAGGACGGCGACGGCGGAGTCGGGGGTTTTCTCGGGTGGGATGTGATGGTCGGTGACGATGACCTCCATGCCGAGCGAGTTCGCCGCCTCGACTTCCTTCCAATTCGAGATGCCGCAGTCGGCGGAGATGAGGAGATCCACGCCTTCCCCGAACATGTCCCTCACGTACGGTTCGAGAAGCCCGTACCCGACTTGGCGCGTCGGGAGGCCGACGACGACGTTCTCCGTATAGTGCGAGAGGGCGGTATACAAAGTCGCGGCGGAGGTCACGCCGTCGGTGTCGTAGTCTCCGAAGACCCCGATCCTCTCGTCGTTCTTTATGGCCTTCGCGACACGCTTCGCCGCCACCTTCCACGGCTCCTCGTCGGGGAGTGAGATCTCTTTGAGCGACGGCGAGAGGAAGCCCGAAACGTCCTCCGGGGGAATTCCGCGGTTTGCGAGGACGCGGGCGCAAAGTTCGCTCACATCGGCGTCGCGCACGAGCGCGGAAACCATATCGGGTTCGGGTTCGGCGAAACGCCAGCGAGCCAAGAAGTTCCTTTCAATGGATGAGACGTGCGGCAATTATACGCATCGCGGCGGTTGACGATTCGGAGATGCGCGGGTAGCCTTGACGCATGGTGAACGTCCCCTTCGATGAGCTTCTCAAACTCAGCGTTCCCGAGCGCATCCAGCTCGCCGAGGATCTCTGGGACAGCATCGCCGCCGAATCCGAGGCATTGCCGCTCACCGACGCGCAAAGGGCGGAAGCCGAGCGCCGCCTCGCCGAACACGACCGCGACCCCGAATCGGCGATTTCTTGGGAAGAGGTTCGCGGGCGACTGCGGGTCGAATAGCCCCCGGCTAAACGAGCGGACTCAAAGACGCGAGCGCCCTCTCGACGACCTTCGCCGGGAGCGGGCGCTTCCCTCATTCGAGCCAGTTATACCGTTCCCGGTTTTTGACGGCACAATACACCCATGCCACACATAGACTACCCACATCTGATCGAAGAGAGCGAAGAGAGACTTGAGAAGCTCGAGAAACGTCACCGCTACACCCATCTGTTC
>JACCWD010000138.1 GCA_013697825.1 Rubrobacter sp. | reverse complement strand
GTAATAGTATCCCCGCCCGGGGCTCGCCTCCGCGTCGCAACGGCTCCAGACGCTGACGTCGACGGCGTAGACGGGGGGATGGCCGGCCTCCCCGGCCGGAGGGAGTCCGGCGAGCAGGCCGCGCAGGTGCTCTTCGGCGATCCGACCGCGGCGCAGGGCCGCGTAGAGGCTGCCCCAGCCGCGCCGATGCGCGGGAGCCAGGCCCAGGTGGACCGGCGAAGGCACCGCGCCGGACGTGAGCAAGGCGTCGGTCAGCTCGAACAAAGCATCGGCTCTGCGGACGAGGCATTGGTGGAAAGAGTTTCGGAAGGCGCTCAGGGAGTCGAGGGGTTGGGCCGAGGAGTCCATAGCGACTCATCGTGCCTTCGCCGGTCGCCGATGTCCACCGCTGACGCCGATCCATGGTGTTTCGGGTTAAAAGACAAGCTAAGTCGTGTGCCATACTTCGCCGGGTGGCATCATGTGTTCGTACGTAAATGCGCGAGGAGAGGAGTGCCGTGTCGTCTTTGGACCTTATCCGGTGGGGCGGGTTAGCCGCCATGATCGGTTGTGTAGTGTGGGTGGTGGAAGGCCTTCTAATCCTTGCTATACCACAAACCGCTTGGACCGATGTCTTGTTCATCATCGCGGTGCTCTCTACGGTAGCGGGGTTGGTCGGCTTCCACGCCCTGCAGAAGGACAACTACGGGCGGATAGGACGGGGCGGCTTGTGGACGGTCGTCGTGGCGACACTAGCCCAAGTAGTGGGACTGATAGTCTTCTTGTTGGGTAGCTCGGCCCTGGAGTGGCTCGTGTTCCCGGTGGGAACCTCGGCCGTGTTGATTGGCTTCGTACTCTACGGAGCGGCGACCTTACAAGCGAGGGTGTTGCCCCGCTGGTGCGGGATAGCGGTCATGGTTGCCCCGTTCCTGTTTCTCTTGGGAGACTACGCGGGGATACTGTTCGGTCTGGTGTGGCTGGCGCTGGGGTACGTGCTGTGGTCGCGGAGGGGTGCGGCAACCGAGCAACCCTCGCGTGTAAGCTGAACTTCCGAGAGCAATCGTTCCCCCGGCCATCACCAAGTGCGCCCTCACGACAGTTTCTCTATCGTCTTCGCCGCCATCATCGTCCTCCTCGACCTCGTTTTTTCCGACGATGGGATTTTCCCCGGGCCTCGTTAAACGACCATGAGACGCCCGTTAGAATGCTCTAATTTTTCTGGTTTTCGACGAATCCTCCGAGCCTTCGGGAAAGCTCCGCGACGGGCGGGCGTTCTTCGGGGTCGGGTTCGAGGCATTCCGCGACGATCCGGGAGAGGATCCTGGCGAACTCCGCCGGAGCCTCCCCACCGGCCCCGCCCGCCATTCGAGTTGCTTCGGGGAAATATAGTGGAGCGTCCCCCGGTTTGGTTTCGAGGCGGGCGGGCGAGTATCATCCCCGGTTATGCAAAGCTCGGATCCGGAGTTGCTTCGGGCCTGTCGCGGGGGCGACGCGCGGGCGTGGGACAATCTCATAGACAAGTACGAGCGGCTGGTGTTCTCCATCCCGCTCAGCTACGGGCTGTCGCGCGAGGACGCCGCCGACATCTGCCAGGTCACCTTCACCATCTTCATGCAAAGCATGGACTCGTTGCGCGACGACAGCCGACTCGGGGCGTGGCTCGCCACCGTCGCCCGCCGCCACACGTGGCGACTGATGAAGAAGAACCGCCGGGAAGGGACGCGAGGAGGCGAAGACCTCACCGGGAGCGACATCGCCGAGAGCGTGGCTTCGATCTTCGGGGACGGCAAAGCCGACGCGCCGGAGCGATGGGAGACTATGGAGTGGCTCGATCAAGGTCTGTCCGAGATCGGGGGCCCGTGCCGCGAACTCCTCACCGTCCTCTATTTCGACGACGATGAACCTTCGTATACGGAGGTCTCCGAGAGGCTCGGCATGCCGATGGGAAGCATCGGCCCGACGAGGGCGCGGTGCTTGAAACGCCTCAAGGAAGCTCTCGAAGGACTCGAATGAGGAGATCGAGAGAAAATCCCGCCGCGTGTATTTTTTGCCCGCGAGGGAGGCATTGTTAGAGTGAGGTTAGAAAAACCACAATACGCCGGAGAAAGCGAAATGCCGAACTCAAGAAAACCAGGCTTTGACGAGATCCTTGACTGGATCGAAGGCCGACTGCCGCCCGGAGAGGCCGAGGCCGTCGCCGAGCACGTCGCCGCCGACGAAGATGTTCGTGCCGAAGCCGAGTGGCTGAGATCGTTCGCCAAAGCGAGCGAGGACATCGTGTTCGACTCCCCGCCCGCCGAGGTGCGCGAGGAGATCTCCCGACGCTTCGAGGGCTTCGCCGAGGGGCGCCGCCAGCCCGGCCTCTTCAGGCGCTTCATAGCCACGCTCACCTTCGAGGGCGGCATGGAGCCCGCGTTCGGCGTGAGATCCGTGGGTTCCCCCGAGGCGCAGCGCCACTTCGTCTATTCCACAGACCTCGCCGACGTGTCCTTCAGCGTCCGGCCGAGGCGGGGAGGGGGGCTCGACCTCACGGGGCAGGTTCTCCCGAACGGCGAGGACATAGAGCCGGACGAGTTCGGCGTCCACCTCATACGCGACATCGGTGTCTCGGAGACGGCCCTCGCCGACGACCTCGGGGAGTTCGCCTTCGAGGGCATCTCCGAAGGGACGTACGAGATGATCCTCACCACCGAGCGGTACGAGATCCTCATCCCCCCCTTCGAGCTTCGCCCGTAGCGTCCGTTCCGGCTAAAATAAGGGGCGGATGCCCCATGACACCGAACTCGCGGCGGAGTTTATAGACGACCTCCTCTCCCTTCCCTCGAACGAGGAGCGGGGGGGTCTCCTTCGCTCCCGCGACCTCCTCGGCCCCGACGGCCTCGACCGCCTTCTCGACGCCGCCGACACCCTCCTCGACAGCGACCCCGGCAAAGCCCAGAGTTTGGCGGAGCTTTGCATAGCCCTCGCCGAAGCCGCGAACTCCCCCGCCGCCGTTCCGCGGGCGAATTACATCCTCGTGCAAACGGCCTTCATAAACGGCGAATTCGAGAAAGCCCTTCGCTTAACCGAAGCGGCCCACGACGGCTATGTTTACTGTGGAGAAAACGTCGAAGCGCTTCGCACCAACGTCGGCAAGATGGCCGCGCTTCTCGAACTCGGACGCTACCGGGAAGCCCTCGATGCCGGACAGTCCGTCCTCGATTGCCTCGACGGCGAAGGCTTTCTGGAAGTGGAGCCGACGCGAGAACAAAAAGATTTGCTCGCCGCGCTCACTCACCATAATCTCGGCGGTTGTTACGAGTACATGGGTCGCTTCGAAGACGCCCTCGGCAAATACGAAAAGGCGGAGGGGCTTGCTGAAAAACTGGGGATGACGGAACTTTCGGGAAGAATCCGGAGCGACCGGGGACTCGTGCTTTTGGAACTCGGCCGCGCCGGGGAGGCTCTCGAAACCTTCGAGGAGGCGTCTTCGATGTTCGGCGGCGTGGATCTCACCCTTCTTCAGGCAAAGGCACTCATCAACGCCGGAGAGGCCCGCATCCGGCTCGGAAATTACAAGGGCGCTCTCGAAGCGTACTCGGAGGCGAGGCTCCTCCTCGACTCCATCGAGGCTCTCGCCGACGAGAATATCTTGCTGAGGGACGAAGCGGAAGCCTATCTCATGCTGAATATGTACCCGGAGGCTTTGGCGACGTACAGGCAGGCGGAGGAGGCGTTCCGCGACTCGAGCATGGTCTACGAACACGCCCGGTCGCTGTGGGGCATGGGCTCCGCCCTCATGGTTCGCATGGAGGTCGAGGAGGCGGAGCGCGTGCTTGAAGAGGCGGCGTCCTTGTTCGATGAGGCGGGAAACGCGCCGATGCTCTCCGGGGTGATGCTCGAAGAGGCCGCGCTCCTCTCGATGCGCGGCGAAGACGAAGCCGCCCGCGCAAAAGCGGAAGCCGCGCTGGAACTCGTCTCCGGGGAGGACTGGCCGGTGCAGCGTTTCTACGCGCACCTTCGACTCGCCGACTTGTCGCTCCCCGAAGCCGCGGAAGCGGAAATGCACCTTTCGGTCGCACAGAGGGTGATCGAAGAACTCGCGCTTCCGCAACTCCGGTATCGGCTGAACGAACGCCTCGGACGGCTTCGCGCGTTTCAGGGGCGCGGCCGGGAGGCCGAGGAGCTTCTCGAAGCGGCCATCGGCGACATCGAACGCCTTCGTGGGACGGTCGTTCAAGAAAATATGCGAGCCTCCTTCCTCCGCGACAAAACCTCTGCGTACGAGGAGCTTTTGAAACTCCACCTCGAACGCGACGGCGAGGAGGAACGCGACTTCACCCTCGCCGAGAGGGCGAAGTCGCGCGCCCTCATAGACCTCCTCACAGGCGTCGTCGGGAAGGAGTCGGTGAACTCTATGGCGCCGGAGATTCGAGAGACATTCCAAACCATGCAGTCGGAACTCAACGATGTGTACAACCGCCTTCTCGCCCCCGACGATGACGGGGTTTCCCCGAGCGAATTGCAAGAACGGGCCGTCGAGCTTGAGCGCGAGATCGGGCGTTTACAATTGCGGGCTTCCTCCTCGAGCGAAGCCCCGGACATGTTCGTAGCCCCGGACTCCGGCTTCGAGCCTCTCCATCCCGGCGCGACGCTCGTCGCGTACCACACCGTCGGCGACGAAGTTCTCGCGTTCGTCGTCTCGGGCGAGAGCGTCCGGGTCGTCCGGAATCTTTGCGGCGCGGGGGAGGTCGGGGATCTCCTCCGAAGGATGGACGCGCAATGGGATCGCCTCGGAGCCGGAACGGCGATTGCCGCCAAGCACATGACCCTCCTCGAAAAATCGGCGCGGCGGGTTCTCTCCGTGCTTTACGAAAAACTCTTCGAGCCTTTGGAAGGTTTCGCCGAGGGTGCGGAACTCATAGTCGTGCCTCACGGGCCGCTCCACCAGGCTCCGTTCCACGCGCTTTTCGACGGCGAGCGATACCTCATAGACCGATTCGAGATCTCGTACGCCCCGAGCGCGAGGGTGTACTCGCTGTGCCGTGAAAGGGCGCCTCGAAAGGTGGAGAGAGTCCTTTCGATGGGCGTGGCGGACGAGCGGATACCGGCCTCCGTGCGGGAAGCCCGGGCCGTCGCCCGCCTCTTTCCCGAATCCGAGGCTCTCGTGGACGAACGCGCGACCGTCGCCGCGCTCGAGGACGGGGCGTCCGGATGCGGCGTTCTCCACCTCGCGTGCCACGGCATGTTCCGCTCAGACAACCCGATGTTCTCGTCGCTCAAGCTCCACGACGGGTGGCTGAAGGCCGCCGATGTCGTGGGGCTCGACCTCGCCGGGGCGACGGTCGCGCTCAGCGCTTGCGAGACCGGACGCAGCCAAGTCGTCGGGGGGGACGAAGTCCTCGGCCTCACCCGCGCTTTCCTCGGGGCCGGGGCCGCGACGCTCCTCGTCAGCCTGTGGCTCGCCCACGACGAAACCACCGCCGCCCTCATGGCGAAATGGTACGAAAAGCTCCTCGGCGGCGAGGCTCCGGCGGCGGCGCTTCGGGCCGCGCAACTCGAAGTGAAAGAACATCACCCGCACCCGTATTACTGGGCGCCCTTCGTCCTCGTCGGAAAACGGTGAAAATTACGCCCTTCCGAGTGGGTTTGCGGCAAATTCTAATCCGCGTCTAATTCGAGGCCGGGATAATTCCGGTTGGACGTATCAAAAAGGGCATCCGGCGGCATTGCTCTCATGCAGAAGCATACTCGTACGGTTTCGGGAGGCAGTTTTGGAAAACTATGGAGAACTTGTCGGGAAGCCGACCGCGAAAAAGTTCGGCTTGGCCCTCTTTCTGGGGTTGATCATGAGCTTCGCCGCCGTCGGCGTCGCCCACGCCGACGATGACGACGATGGAGACGCCTCCGGCGACTTCGTGGATGGGCGGCTCGTCGTCAAGCTCAACCCCGACCCGCTCACGGGCGGAGGGGCGACCATCGAGGAGATCAACCGCGAATACGGAACCGCGGTCAAGGACAAGCTCCTCGGAAGCCGGGGAATATTCCTCCTCGACCTCCCCGAAGGCTCCGACACCGAACTCATCGAAGATCGGATGGACACCGACCTTCGCCTCCTCTACGCCGAACTCGACTATATCTACGAAGCCCCCGAAGGAAACCCGAGGATGAGGTCTTTTGGTGGCGGGGAGGCTTCCGTCTCCTCCGACCCGGCGTCGTACCGGAGCCAGACGGCGAGCGAGTCGCTCGGGCTTGCGGAGGCCCATGAGGTGACGGAGGGGAACGGCGCGGTCGTGGCGGTTCTCGACACCGGCGTGGACCACGACCACCCCGAACTCGCCGACTCCCTCACGAACGATGGCTATAATTACGTCAACGACGACAACGACCCCGAAGACCGGGGCGACGGCATAGACAACGACGGCGACGGCCTCACCGACGAGATGGTCGGACACGGCACGCACGTAGCCGGGATCGTCCACCTCGTAGCTCCCGAAGCGGAGATCATGCCCCTTCGCGTCCTCGACTCCGACGGGCGCGGCAACAGCTTCGTCATCGCCGAAGCGGCGGCGGACGCCGCGAAGGACGGCGCGGACGTGATCAACATGAGCTTCGGCTCCCCCTACGAGTCCGAGTTCCTCGAAGACGTGATAGACGACATCTCCGAGGACGACGACAACGACGGCGACGGCTCGCAGGTCGTCGTGGTCGCCTCCGCCGGAAACGAAGGCGCCAACGCCGACCACTTCCCCGCCGCCGGGGACGACCTCCTCTCCGTCGCCTCCGTCGGAGGAAACGACCGGAAGTCCGAGTTCTCGAACTTCGGGGAGTGGGTGGGCCTCTCCGCGCCGGGCGAGGACATATACAGCACATACCCGGACGGCACGTACGCGACATGGAGCGGCACCTCGATGTCCGCCCCGTTCGTCTCCGGCCAGGCGGCCCTCGTCCGCAGCGAGAACCCCGCCATAGAGTCCGACTACGTGAGGGATGTGATCCGTCAGACCGGATACTCCGTAGACGCCGAAAATCCCGACTACGTGGAAATGCTCGGTCGCCACATGGATCTCTGCGCCAGCCTCGGCTGCGGAAGCTCCTCCGATGCCACGTCCGGCGAAACCTCCGAGTCCTCCACCATCAGAGACGACGATGACGACGATGACGACGATGATGACGACGACGATGATGACGACGATTAAAGATTGTTAGGAGCGTCCGCTCCTTTTTGAAGAGCCTCGCCTTCCGCTGGCGGGGCTTTTGTTTTTCCCGGATAGAGGGGCGCAAATTAGAAAGCTCTAATCTGGCGGTATCCATAAGCTCCGGCGTATTTTCCCCCGAACTGCGGCGCATTTATTTAACAAATGTGCAACCGAAGTCAAACGAGGGGGATCGAAATGATCGAGCAACGCCGCGGCGCTTTTCGGGGGGATGCCATCGAGGGATTCCCGTTTCGCCCGAAAATTAGAGGATTTTCATCTCCGTCTCAGGAGCCTTTAACTTTGGTGAAACATACTCGGGTTGCGATGAAGCCGAACACGAACCATAAACTCGTTGAAAAGAGCCGCTCATGAAGATACTCATGTACAGCCACGATTCATACGGACTCGGACATCTCAGGCGGACGCTCGCGCTCGCCGAGGCGTTCGTCGAGCGGGATCCTCGGACGAACGTTCTGATCATGACGGGGTCCGCGGTCTCCGGCGCGTACCGGATGACGAAGGGCATTGACCTCCTCAAGCTCCCTTCCGCCGTGAAGGTCGCAAACGGCTCCTACGAGTCCGACCGGATGTCGGTGAGCTTCGAGGTTTTGAAGGATCTCCGCACCGGCCTTATCCGCACCGCCGCCGAGTCCTTCGACCCGGACGTGTTCATCGTGGACAAAGCCCCCCTCGGAATGAAGGGCGAGGTCGTACCGACGCTCGAGTTCCTCAAAGAGGAGAGGCCGGACACTTTGACCGTCCTCGGCCTGCGCGACGTGATGGACGATCCATACCAGGTTCGCAAAAGCTGGGAAGAGAAGGACATCCCCACCCTCATCGAGGAGCTTTACGACCTCGTGCTCGTCTACGGCCCGCGCGAGGTCTACGACCCGCTCCCGGAGTACGGCCTCTCGCCGGAGGCCATGAGCCGCACCCATTATGTCGGATACATCGGCAAGAACGAGGGCCGCGAGGCGGCTGTGGATCTCCCCTTCGAGCCGGGCTACGCGCTCGTCACGGCGGGCGGCGGCGGAGACGGCTTCGAGCTTATAAGGACATACCTCGAAGGCTTGAGGGCATGGGAGCCTTCCTTCGAGTCCATCATAGTCACCGGCCCGCTCATGTCCGACGAGGACAAGTCGGCCCTCGAACACCTCGCAAAGGGACTCAAAGTGCGTATGCTCGAGTTCCGCACGGACATGGCCGGCTCGTGCAAGGAGCCGGAGCGGTCGTCTCGATGGGCGGATACAACACCACTACCGAGCTTCTCGCGGCCCGCAAGCCCGCCGTCATAATCCCGAGGGTCGAGCCTCGGGTCGAGCAGCTCATACGCGCCAGGCGCCTCTCCGCCCTCGGCCTCATAGAAATGATCCACCCCGAAGACCTCGCCCCCGACACCCTCCGCGGCAAGGTCGAGAAGCTCATAAAAATTGGCGGCCAGTCCCGGGTGAGGGTCCGGGTGGATCTCTCCGGCGCCTCGAAGGCCGTCCAGTTCGTCCGCTCCGGCGCCTACGATAAACAAGCCGCCTCCGAAGCCATCGGAGCATAAATATGGATGCGCAAAATGAACGCCGCATGATAAGAATCTCCGTCGAAGTGACGAAAGGGAACGAGAGCTTCGTCGTGGCCGCCCAAGCAAAGAGCATCGGACGCGCCTTGAACGCCGTGAAAGCGGTCTATGGCACGGACGACGCGAAGGTTCTATTTCCGGTCGAGCCGGAGTCTTTCTTCGTGGAGGACGGCGTGGAGGCAGTCCGACGCGAGCGTACGGGGGCCGGGGCGTGAAGGTCGCGTACGTTCTGAAAAGGTACCCGCGCTATTCCGAGACGTTCATAGTCAATGAGATCCTCGCCCACGAGGCGGCGGGGCTCGACGTGGACATCTTCTCGCTCCGCCTCCCCGAGGAGACGAGCTTTCAGGATGCGATCTCGCGCGTCCGCTCACAGGTTACGTACCTCCAAGCCCGCCGCGCCCGCCTCTCGGAGTTTTGGGAAACCATCGGCGAGGCGAGCGAAACCATCCCGGATCTCTTCCCGAAACTGGAATACGCGAAGGCCGAACGCCCCGAACTCGTTCTCCAGGCGGCATGGCTCGCCCGCGAGGTTCGGCTCCGGGGCATAACCCACCTCCACGCCCACTTCGGGACCGAGGCGACCGTGGTGGCGAGGCTCGCAAGCCACTTCGCCGAGATCCCGTATACCTTCACCGCCCACGCCAAAGACATCTTCCACGAGTACGTCGTCCACGAGGAGATGGAGCGCAAACTCGCCGACGCCGCGAGCGTCGTCACGGTGAGCGACTATAACGTCGAGTTTTTGAGGGGCGAATACGGCGAAGCGGCCTCGGGCGTCCGCCGTATTTACAATGGCCTCGACCTCGAAGGGTTTTCGTATTCGGAGCCTCGGGAGCGGGTTCCGCGCATCGTCTCCATCGGGCGGCTCGTCGAGAAGAAGGGGTTTCCGATCCTCGTCGAGGCTTGCAAAGTCCTCGCCGACAGGGGGCGGACGTTCGAGTGCCGCATCATCGGCGGCGGGCTTCTCGAAGAGGATCTGAAAACGCGCATACACGAACTCGGTTTGGAAAGCGTCGTCGAGATGTCGGGGCCGCTTCCGCAGTCGGAGGTGAAGGGTGAGATCCGGGCCGCGGCGGCGTTCGCCGCTCCGTGCGTCGAGAGCAGCGACGGCGACCGCGACGGGCTGCCGACCGTCCTCCTCGAAGCGATGGCGCTCGGCACTCCGTGCGTCTCGACCGACGTTACGGGCATCCCCGAGGTCGTGAGGGACGGCGAGACCGGACTCATGGTTCGGCAGAAAGACCCCACCGCACTCGCCGACGCGATCGAGAGATTGATGGACGACCCCGGCCTTCGCGTCCGGCTCGCCGGGAACGCTCGGGCCGTGATCGAGGACGATTTCGACGTGAAACGAAACGCAGCCAAACTGAGGAAAGTCTTCGGGGCGAAGCGCCTCGCGGAGGTTCCCAGGGAAGGAGTGTCGGCATGAGGATCGCATACGTTTGCGCTGACCGGGGGGTTCCGGTCTTCGGACGGAAGGGAAGTTCGGTCCACGTTCAGGAAGTGGTCCGCGCCCTCGTGAGGCAAGGCCACGAAGTGGAGGTCTTCGCCTCCCGCACCGACGGCGAGGCGCCTTCGGGATTCGAGAATGTGGCGGTGCATAAACTCCCGAAGATCCCGAAAGGCGATCCGTCCGTCCGCGAGCGCGCCTCGTACGACGCGAACCGGAAGCTGTATGCGATGCTCGACAGCGAAGGGCCGTTCGACGCGATTTATGAGCGGTATTCGTTGTGGAGCTTCGCCGGGATGGAATACGCGGCGGACGAGGATCTCCCCGGCCTCCTCGAGGTGAACTCGCCGCTCATCGAGGAGCAAGCCCTCCACCGCGAGCTCGTTGACCGGGTCGGGGCGGTGCGGGTCGCTGAACACGCCTTCGGGAAGGCGACCGCTCTCCTCCCGGTCTCGAACGAGGTCGCCGAATACCTCCGCGGATGGCCGATGGCGAGGGGCCGCATCCACACGACGCCGAACGGCGTGGACACCGGACGCTTCCCCGAAGACCTCGCGCCCTCGCTCCCGAGCGAAGCCTTCACCGTCGGTTTCATCGGGACGCTCAAACCGTGGCACGGGCTCCCCGCCCTCGTCGAAGCCTTCGAGGTGCTCCACAAGGAAGACCCGAACGTCCGGCTCCTCATCGTGGGCGACGGGCCGGGGCGGGAGGAGATGGAGAAGAGCCTCGCGGAGAGCGGCCTCTCGGACGCTTCTCATTTCACCGGGGCGGTCGGGCCGGAGGAGGTTCCGGGGCTTCTCGCCTCGATGGACGCCGCGGTGGCGCCGTATCCGATGCAGTCGCAGTTTTACTTCTCGCCGCTCAAGGTTTACGAGTACATGGCGGCGGGGCTTCCGGTCGTGGCGAGCCGCATCGGGCAGCTCGATGGTTTGATCTCCGACGGCGAGGACGGGATTTTGATCTCGCCGGGAAGCCCCCTCGCCATCGCCGACGCGCTCGGACGGCTTCGGCAGGACGCTTCGCTCGGCGCCCGGTTGGGAAAGAACGCCCGGAAGACCGTGATGGAGAGCCACACATGGGACGCGGTCGCCGAGAGGATAATGAGCCTTGCCGGGGATGCCGTGGAGGCGAGAGTTTAAGTTGGCGGGATGGCGCATAAAACGAAATAAGCCGGACAACCTCCGCCAGTCCGCGCCGGGGCTTCGGCGGATATGGCCCCATTTCAAGCCGTACGTCGGAAAGCACAAGGCGCTCGCGGGTGGATCTTTCGCCGCGCTCTTCGCCGAGGTCGGGTTCCGGCTTTTGGAGCCGTGGCCGCTCGCGTTCATCCTCGACCGGGTCATCGTCACGGACGCTTCCGGCGGGGGGAGCGGCATCGGGTTCATAGACGCGATGTCGCCGATGAACCTCCTCACTTTCTGCGCCATCGCCGTCGTCGTGGTCATAAGCATGCGCGCTCTTTGCGCGTACATAAGCACCATCGGGTTCGCGATCATCGGAAACCGCGTTTTGGCGGAGGTGCGCGGGGATCTTTATAAACACCTCCAGAAATTGTCTCTCTCGTTCCACACGAAGGCCCGCGGCGGCGACCTCACGGTGCGGATGATCACCGACGTGGGGCAAATGCGCGACGCGGTCGTAACGTCGCTCATGCCTTTCCTCGGGAACTTCCTCGTCCTCTTCGGGATGCTCGCGGTGATGTTCATATTAAATTGGCAGCTTGCCATGATCGCGGTCGTCATCCTCCCGCTTTTCTACCTCTCGACGGTGCGCCTCTCGAAGCAAATCGTCGGGGTTTCGCGGAGGACGAAGAAGCGGCAAGGGGACATGGCGGCGACCGCCGCCGAGGCCATCGGGGCGATAAAGCTCGTGCAAGCGCTCTCGCTCGAGGGCCGTTTCAACGACGCTTTCGGCGGACAAAACCAGAAGAGCATGACCGAGGACGTTCAGGCGAAGCGCCTCGCGACCCGCATGGAGCGCACCGCCGACGTCCTCATCGCCGTCTCGACCGCGCTCGTTTTGTTCTTCGGCGCGCGCCTCGTGATTTCGGGCGGACTCTCGCCGGGGGACCTCGTCGTGTTCATCACATACCTCAAAAACGCCTTCCGACCCGTGAAGGACTTCGCGAAGTACACCGGAAGGATCGCGAAGGCGACCGCCGCCGGGGAGCGCATCGTGGACATCCTCGAACGGGAGCCCGACATAAAGGACTCGCCCGACGCGAGGCCCGCCCCGGCCCTCGAAGGCTCCGTCCGCTTCGAGAACGTGGATTTCTCGTACGAGCCGGGTCAAAAAGTCCTCTCGAGGATGGACTTCGAGGTCGAGCCGGGGGAGAGGGTCGCGCTCGTCGGGCCTTCGGGCAACGGGAAGTCCACGATGACGAACCTTCTTCTTCGGCTTTACGATCCCGACTCGGGGCGTGTCGTCGTGGATGGGAAGGACGTTCGGGAGTACACGATCGAGTCTCTCCGCACGCAGGCGAGCGTGGTTTTGCAGGACAGCCTCCTCTTCGCGGCGAGCATTCGGGAGAACATCGCGAACGGCTCCGCCGAGGAGCCGACGGAGGAGGAGATAGTCGCCGCCGCGAAGCTCGCGAACATCCACGAGTTCATCGAGTCGCTCCCGGAAGGGTACGACACGGTGCTTTCCGAAAGGGGCGCGAGTTTGTCGGGCGGGCAAAGGCAAAGGATCTCCATCGCCCGCGCCGCCGTCCGCGAAGCCCCCATCCTCATCCTCGACGAGCCGACGGTCGGCCTCGACGAGGAGAACGAGAAGGCGGTCGTCGAGGCCCTCGAAAACCTCGCGGTTGGACGGACGACCTTCCTCGTCTCGCACGATCTCGGCCTCGCCTCCCGCTCGGACCGGGTGATGTATATCGGGGGCGGGAGTATTCTCGAGAGCGGCTCGCACGAGGAGCTTATGAGAGAAGGCGGACGGTACGCGAAGCTGTATCGTCTCCAGAGGGCCGAAGAGAAGGGGGGGAGCCGTGCTTTTACGGGCTGACGAGGATATTGTCCGGCGCGACAAGGATCTCCCCGAGCTTCGTACGCTCCTAGACCCGGAGGCTTTCGTCGAGACGATACAGCCTCACGTTCCGGGATTCGAGGTGGAGTCGGCGCGTGTCGTGTATCTCAAATACAAGCCGGGGACAAACTGCCTCGCAGCGTACAAAATGTCGGTCGGGGGGCGCGAGGTGGATGTCTACGCGAAGACCTTCGGCCCGGACGCGTACGTGAAGATCGAGAACGCCGCGAAAAGGAAGAGCGTCCCGGATCCCCTCGGAGCGGGACGGGTCGTGCTCGAGGAGCGTGACATCTCCGTCGCCTTCTTCCCGAACGACGATAAGCTGAAGCAGATCGGGAAGCTCTCTGAGAACGGCGGGAAGGTCATAGAGAGGCTCCTTCCCGACAGGCCCGAGTTGTGGGGGGGGGAGCTTCGGGGGCTGCGATACAAGCCCGAGCGGCGTTATGTGGCGCGAATATCGGTGGACGGCGAGCCTCGGGCGGTGGTGAAGTTTTACCGCGAGGAGGATTACTGGACGACCCGGCGGAACGCGAGGGCTTTCAGCAACGCGTTCAAAACGACCGGGCCTTTCCGGGTTACGGCTTTGATCGGCGGCTCGAAGAAGCACTATGCCGTCGCCTTCGAGTGGCAGTCGGGGGAACCGCTCGGCGAGGCCATCGCCGATCCGGCGCAAAGGACGGACGCCCTCGAAACCGCCGGGGCCGCGCTCGCCGAGCTTCACGCCCAGCCGTCCGGCGAGTTGAGGCGGCTCACCCGCAAGGCCGAGGCGGAGGTTCTCGACTCGCTCGTCGAGCCTCTCGTTTTCAATACGCCGCGTTTGGAAGGGCAAATTCGGAGCCTCGCCCGGACGCTCTCCGAGAAGCTCCTCCGGGAGGCTCCGGTCTGGCGCCCGATACACGGCGATTTCTATGAGGATCAAGTCGTGCTCGGAGACGGGACGGCGACCCTCCTCGACCTCGACGAAGCCGCCTCGGGGGATCCCGCCGCCGACCTCGGGCTGTTCATCGCCCATCTGGAGAAGGAGGCGATGCTCGGACATGTGGATCGGAGCGTGGCCGCCTCCGCCGCCGAGTCTTTGCTCGAGGGATACCGTTCATGGGGGCCGGAGATGGACTCCGGCAAGGTTCGGTTTTACACGGCGGTCGGGCTTTTCCGTCTCGCGCCGCATCCATTTCGTGGCAGGGAGCCGGAGTGGCCGGAGGGCACGGAGGAGATTCTGCGCCGCGCCGAGGAGCTTTTGAAGACAGCCTTCCCCATAAGCGCTTAGCCCGGAGGATGATGGAACCGAAAATAAACCCGTCCGTCTTCGCTGCGGGATGCCCGCTATCCGGGGCGACCCTCTTTCAAGGGATGTCCGATGCCCACCCGAACACCGCGGCGGCGAGCGATCCACACTCCATCCCGGAGCTTGTCCGGACTGCCCGGGCGCATCGCGGTTTCCACCACCTCGGCCTCTCCGGCGAGGCTTTTTTGTATAAGGCGGCGGGGGACTCAGGAGCGCCCCCGGAGTTCGGGGGTGCATTGCGTGCCGGGGGCGAGAAGACCCCGGACTACGTGAAGGGCCTCCCTCTCTATCACGCGCTGTTTCCACGAAGGCGCGGGCGATGTCGCGCGGCCCGCCGGAAGGAGGTGGCGGGATCCCGACCGTCCGCGTAAACGATCCTTTCGGCATCGCCGGAGACCCGGACATGCCGTTCCTCGCGCCCGCCCTCGACCCCTCGGAGATGGAGGGGAGGCTCCGCGAAGCCCTCGGCGTGGATGGACTCCGGCTGGCGGGCATCCGGGTGGTGCGCCACAAGCCGGGCAAGCGGTGCCTCATCGAGTACGACGCGGAGTGGGGCGGGGCTTCGCGGACGATCTTGATCGGCAAAGTCCGGGCGCGCGGGACGGACCGGAAAAGCTACGCCGTTCAGCGGGGTCTTTGGGAAGCTGGGTTCGGCGAAGAGGGCCGCTTCACCGTGCCTCGCCCGCTCGGCGAGATACCGGATCTCCACATGTGGCTCCAGCGAAAGGAGCCGGGCATCGTGGCGACGGAGATGCTCGCGGGGCCGGAGGGGAAGGAGATCGCGAAGAAAGTCGCGGAGCTGTCCCATGAGTTGCATTCGCGTGGCGTTCCGCCGCGCCGTCCGCCGCACACGATGGAGGGCGAGCTTGGCATCCTCCACGAGAGGCTGCCGCTCGTTTCGGGCGAGGAACCGAAGTGGAGGGGGCGCATAGACCGCATCCTCGCCGCTTGCCGGACGCTCGGGGAATCCTTGCCGGAGCCGGAGGCCACTCCCATCCACCGTGATTTCTATGCGGATCAAATCCTCGTGGACGGAGCGAGGCTCCGGCTCCTCGACTTCGATCTTTACTGCGAGGGCGACCCCGGCCTCGACCCCGGAAACTTCATCGCCCACATGACGGAGTACGCCATGCGCGAGCTCGGCTCCCCCGACGCGCTGAAAGATGAAGAGGCCGCCCTCGAAGAGCGTTTCGTGGAGCTTTCCGGCGAGGGGGTTCGGGCGGCGATGCGCGTCTATGCGGCTCTCACGCTCGCGCGGCACATCCACATAAGCCGGCGCCTCCCCGAGCGGAGGCGCCTCACCGCCGACATTATCTGCCTCTGCGAGGAGCGGCTCCTCGTCGGCTCCGGTCGGCGAGTCTTCGGGATATAGATGTCGCAAAGGCGATTAGCCGTTAGCGGTTAGCCATTGGCAAAAACAAAAAGCTAACCGCTGAACGCGCGGGTTTTCGACGGAGGGGCCTTGTCTTCGGCGACTATGTATTCCTTCTCGGGGATGGGGAGCCGGATCGTCATTGTGGTCCCCTCGCCTGGTTTGCTGTGGGCTTCGAGGGTTCCGCCGTGGGCTTCGATGATGGTCTTCGCTATCGGGAGTCCGAGGCCGGAGCCGCCGAGCTTTCGGGAGCGGGTCTTGTCCACCCGATAGAATCGCTCGAAGATGTGGGGGAGGTCTCTTTGCGGGATGCCCGGCCCCTTGTCTTCGACCTCCACTATGAACTCCCCGTCGGAGATTCTCGTCGAGAGGGATATCGGGTCCCTCTGTCCGGCATACTTGGCGGCGTTGTCAACGAGGATCATGACCGCTTGCTCGAAGCGGGCGTGGTCGAGATCCACGATCCCCTGGGCCGAGAGGTTCGTCCTCAGCTCCGAGCCTCGCTCCCTGGCGAGCGTGTCGGCCCGCTCGGCTATCGTGGAGAGGAACGTCGCGACCGAGATCGCGCCCCGGTCGAGCGGGAGCGAGGAGGAGTCGGAGCGGGCGAGGAAGAGGAGATCCTCGACCATCTTCGTCATCTTGTCGGACTCGGAGAGGATCTCGGCGAGCATCTCTTTCTGGGAACTGTCGGTCTCGAAGTGCATGCCTATCTCGGCGTTGCCGCGCATGACGGTGAGGGGCGTCCTCAGTTCGTGCGAGACGTCGGCCAGGAAGTCCGTCTTCGCCTTCGAGGCTTCGGCGAGCTTCCTCGCGGCGAGTTCCTGCTCGACGTTGAGGCGCCTGAGTTCGTTCACGACCCGAACCGTGGAGTAGGCGAGGATCACGCCCGCGACCACCAGCCCGGCTATGACGATGGCGAGGATCACGGAGCCGGTTCTGCTCACCTCGTTGACGCGGGTGAGGGAGACTTCGGAGAGTTCTTCCCCGACATCGTCTATGTCGCCGGCCATTTCCTGCATCTGGTCGAGGCGGGCGAGGCCGACGTCGTTCGCGTAGTCCCATTCCGAACGATCCCCGGTTCTCGCGAACTCGCCTATCGCCGGATAGTAGTCGTCGTAGTATGTCTCGGACATCTCCCGGAACTCCTCGGGCGTCGTGATGTCGCCCTCGCGCACGTCGAGATCGTCGTACTCGTCGATTTCCTCTTCGAGGAGGAGGAAAGCGTTTTCGAAGTTCGCCGTGCCGGCGCGTGTCGGGTCTTCGCCGAAATACAGGTTGCGCTGGTGGTGGCGGACTTCAAGGACGGCGACCCTCATGTCGTCTCCGTGGTCTTCGAGCTCGACGTCGTAGGTGAGGGCTTCGTCGGCGGCGCTGGTGATGTTGTTGTTGAGCCACAGCCCGACGATGCCGACGATGATGATCGCGACGATCATCCCGATCACCGCTCCGAGCGTCGTGCGCCACGGGTTCGGAACCTGCGCCCCGCCGGACGCCGGGCCGGAGACCGGACCCTCGTGTTTGTTGTCTTTGGCCTTTCTCATCTGTTTGAATCTTCAATTATACTTGTCGGGTGACGAGACAGGGGGGGCGTATGAAGGTATTGATCGTAGAGGACGAGCCGGGGATAGCGAGGATGCTCGAGCGCGGGCTCGTCGCCAGCGGCCACAAGTGCATGAGCGCGGACAACGGCCACGACGGCGCCCGCCTCGCCCTCGAGGAGGAGGATGTGGACATCGTCCTCCTCGACATCATGCTCCCCGGCCTCGACGGCCACGAAGTCCTCAAGAGGATAAGGTGGAAGAAGCCCGGACTGCCCGTCCTCATGCTCACCGCCCGCGACGAGCTTCCGAGCAAAGTCGAGGCGCTCGACTCCGGCGCCGACGACTACCTCACAAAGCCGTTCGCCTTCGAGGAGCTCGTCGCCCGCACACGCGCCCTCGTGCGGCGCAAGGACCAGCCGAACACCTCCACCCTCGAGGCCGGGGATCTCAAGGTGGATCTCCTCTCCCACCGGGTCTCGCTGGCGGACGAGCAGATAGACCTCTCCAGCCGCGAGTTCGCCCTCCTTGAGTACTTCATGCGCCATTCCGGCCAAGTCCTCTCGCGCCAGCAAATCCTCTACGCTATATGGGATTATTCCTTCGATCCCGGCTCCAACGTCGTTGATGTCTACGTTCGATACCTCCGCAAAAAGATAGATCGTCCCGGCGCCCCCTCTTTCCTGACCACCATACGAGGAACCGGATACCGCTTCGACCCCCCGCAAAAAGACTGAAAATCTAGTCTTCGTACTCTTCGTAGTAATCGTCGTCGTAGTAATCGTCGTCGTAGTAATCGTCGTCATCGTCGTTTGCCGGAGCCGCCGCCGGAGCGGGGGCTGCCGGAGCGGGTTCGGGGGGCGGCTCGGGGGCGGGTTCGGGCTGGCTTTGCTGGTTCGGCTGGTCGTCCGCGTTGTCCCGGTTTCCGTCCCCGCCGCCTGTGTTTCCTTCCGGCGCTTCTTCCTTCGGTTCCGTTTGTTCGATATCCA
>JACCWD010000130.1 GCA_013697825.1 Rubrobacter sp. | reverse complement strand
AAGCGACGAGGATGAGCATCGCGGGGACAGCGAAGCGGCTGAGTATGGCGAGAGCCGAGACCCCTATATACGCCGTCCACGTGAAGGCGAGGGCGAAGGCGGCCATGAGCGGTATGCTCCACGCGCCGCCGACTACGTCCGCGATGATGACCGCCGGAACCGCGATGGACCACGCGTACCATCCGACCTGCGTGAAGCCGAGAAGGAAGTCCACAAGCTTGCTCCCGAAGTCGCCGAAGCTGAAGCGCGCGAGAAGCACCGTGTTCAGACCCGTCCTCTGGGCGGCGGCCCCGAGGAGGGCGACGTATCCCCCGAGAAGCACGCTTCCGAGGACAACGACCCCGACCATTCCCCACAGCGAAAACCCCGGCCCGAGGCTCCCGCCGGCGTACATCGAGCCGACGAAGAACGTGAAGCCGAGGAGGATAAAGGTGATCGTGGTGTCCGAGCGCCGGGCTGATGACGGAGCCTCGCTCAGCGGAAAATCCTGCTCCCTTTCAGTCGTCGCCACGTCTCGCCTATCCCTCACCGTACTCACGATATCCTCCCCGGACTCGATGGCATCCTAACGTTAGCAGCAGAATCGTCCTCGATCCATAGCCCGTCGTATAAGAATTGGTGCTGACAATGAGAGAGGTTCCGCGACACGGACGATCTAGTGTAGTCTGTTCATTGGTCGGCGAAAACCAAATATGGAGGGGGACAGACCGTTGCTTGCAGCATTCCCATACCGTTCGGTTGTTGGATTTTGTCTTTTGTTCGCATGCGCCGCGGTTGCGCTTGGGTTGAGCGCCTCTTCGGCGGCGAGCCAGGATACAGAAGACTCCGAAGAGGCCGCAGAACAGCAGAGGTCTTCTGGTTCCTCCAAGAGCTACGGCCTCTACGTCGGCAGGGAGCTTACGAGGAGCGGAGACACGCTCCTCGCGGGCAGCGGCGAGGAGGTGTCGAGCCACTGGCTTGAGATCGTCCCCCGCGAGGAGCATGATCCCGACGAGACGATAGAAGTCGGGGGCACGGAGGACGCCTCCATCCCCGGAGAGCTTATAGAGATCCCGCAGGTCGAGGAGACGAACAAGTACATAACGATGAACTACTCGGACTACGAGGGCTTTCCGGCTCCCCTGACGAATGGAGGACTCAACGACCAGGGAGTCGCCATAAGGGACATATGGTCTCCCTCGCGCGAGGAGCTGGTCGAGATGACCCCGACCCCTCAGAGCGGCCCGCAGTATTCCGACCTCGCCCGCATCGCTCTTGAGAGGGCGGGTTCCGCCCGGGAGGCGGTGGAGATCATCGGCGAGCTCATAGACGAGCACGGCTACTCCACCTACGGGGGCAACTCGCACATGATCGCCGACGAGGACGAGGGCTGGGTGATGATACAAACTGCCGGCGGCGAAGGCATATGGGCCGCCGAAAGACTCGGCCCCGACGAGGTGAGGGTCTCCTATCCGGGATACATCGGGGAGATGCCCGAGGATTACGGGGATAGCGAGGACTTCATGGGGTCGGAGAACCTCTTTTCCTTCGCCGAGGAGCAGGGATGGCACGAAGACGGAGATACTTTCAGTTTCCACGAGGTCTACGGGGACCGGTCGCTCGAGCTTCGCACGGGCGGAGCGAAGTTCGTCTCCCAAGCGGATCTGGAAGGGGAACTCGAAGAGCTTGCCCCCGAGGTGAGCGTCAAGAACATGATGGACATGATCGGCGACGAGCGTTTCGTGGACGACGAGTCCGGCTACGGACAGGTCGTTCGTCTGAGGGACGATCTCCCCCACCCCGACCTCGCCACGCTCTGGGTCTCCCCGACCGGCTCCATAACCGCCCCGTTCATCCCGGGGAGGTTCCGCCGGAGTACGGAGAGCACCGCTACCTCACCAAAGACTCCCCCTCGACCTTCCTCGACCCGGACTACCAGTCCCAGGAGGCGACGGAGTTCGCCGGGAGAACCTTCAAACGCCTCATGTACCACACCTGCGAACACCACGAGAAATTCCTCCCCGAAGTGACAGAAGCGCTCGATGCGTTTGAGCGGCACGCTCTGGAGGAGCAAAGCTCGGTGGAAAACACCGCAGCCGCGCTCTACGA
>JACCWD010000124.1 GCA_013697825.1 Rubrobacter sp. | reverse complement strand
GCCTGAAGAACCTGGCATACCAGAGCGGGAGGACCGTCTACCAAATCAAGCATGGCTTGCTGCGGGACTATCTCGTCCAACAGCTTAAGAATCCCACTGTTCAGATGGTTCTTGCGTAAGTCCTACCAAAAACGAAGAACCAAGAACGGGAGCGGAGCCGAAGGCGAAGCGACCATCGACCAAAGGGAGCGACCATGATCCGAGCCGATGTCGTAGGGAGCATGCTCCGCCCGCCGGAGCTTGTGGATGCACGAGAGAGATATGCGAACGGGGACCTTTCGACTCCGGATTTCAAGCGCGTCGAGGACGAGGCGGTTCGCCGGGCGATAAAAATTCAGGAAGAGGCCGGGATCTCCGTCGTGACCGACGGCGAGATGCGCCGGGAGTCGTTCCAAAGCCAAATGGTCGAGGCGACCGAGGGCTTCGGCGAGTTCTCCATTGACTCGTACCTTTGGGGCGAGTGGCGCGGCGACGAGGCGGTCGGCGACAAGGCCACCGAGAGGCCGAAGACGATGGGCGTCGTCGGGAGGCTCCGGCGGAGGCGGCACCTCTCCGTCGAGGAGTTCGTGTACGCGAGGGCTTGCACGGATCTCGTCGTGAAAGTCACTTTGCCGAGTCCTTCTTTGTACGCGAATTTTTGGTCGCCGGAGATGTCGGGCGAGGCGTATCCGACGCTCGACGCTTTTTTGGAGGACGTGGCGGATATATTGCGCGAGGAGGTCGAGGAGCTCGTCCGGCTCGGGGCGGAGTACATACAGCTCGACGCGCCGCATTATCCGCTCCTTCTCGATCCGGCGACGCGGGAGTTTTACGAGCGGCGGGGATGGAACCTCGACCGATGGCTCTCTCGCGGCGTCGAGCTTGACAACTTCGTCATGTCGGGACACCCCGGCGTCACCTTCGCCTTCCATCTCTGCCGGGGGAATCAAGGAAGTCGATGGCTCGTCTCCGGGTCGTACGAGCCTCTCGCCGCCCGCATATTCGGCGGGATAAACGCCGAGCGGCTCATGCTCGAGTACGACGACGAAAGAAGCGGCACCTTCGAGCCGCTCGCCCACGTCCCGGACGACAAGGTCGCCGTCCTCGGCCTCGTGACGACGAAAAGCCCGCGCCGCGAAACCCCCGACGGCCTCGAAGCCCGCCTCCGCGAAGCATCGAGGTTCATCCCCCTCGAACGCCTCGCCATAAGCCCGCAGTGCGGCTTCGCGACATCCGTGGTCGGGAACGCCCTCTCCTTCGAAGACGAGGCGAGGAAGCTACGAGTCCTCGCCGAAACCGCCGGGAGGGTGTGGGGATGAAGCCGCTTTCGCCAACGAAACCCGCCCACACGCCCCTTTCGTTTCAAGAGGCGAGTCCGTATGAAAAACCCATGTTTTATCCGCCTCGTGGGAGTGATGCCAAGTCTGGTTGATCGGTGCGCCGATCTCGCGGAACTCATTTACCGGATTCCGTATCACTCCGTCGGAACGCTTCTTTGAGAAAGGGATTGACGAACGGGCATCGGTGGCTCTTCGCGGCTTTCGTGGGCCGGGAAACGTTCCGTATTCACCCCGAGCTATGCGGGAGCCTTCGCCGGAAGGCGAGTTCGGCGAGTCTCCATGACACTATCCATTCGGCGGGATCGCCTATTCTGGGATCTCCATAGAAAAGCGCCGCCCGCTAATTCCGGGCGACGCTTTTTCGACGATGGATCGAGACGCTTTTAGCGGATGAACCTCCGCGCCGTCACGAGCAAGCACACGACGAGGGCCGCTCCGAGGATGCCCCCGAGCGGAAGGCCGCCCGTGTCCGGGAGAACCGTCATCCCGATGGATGCCATCGCCTCCGACGGCCGCTCGGAGCCTTCACCGGAACTCTCACCGGAGCTTTCGCCGGATTGCCCGGAACTCTCGACGACGGCGGGGTCTTCGACGCTCGGAACCGGTATTTCCTGTTCCGCCGAGGCGGGCGCGCTTGTCTGCGGCTCGGGCGAGACGGCTCCGACGGACGAGGCCGGAGCTTCGGCAGCTGTGGCGGTCGGCGTCGCCGCCGGACCCGCGACCGGAGCCTCGGGAGCGGTGTCGGTCGGTGCCGCCGTCGGCGTTGCCGCCGGGGTCGCGGTCGGCTGGGGTTGCTCGGATTGGAGGGCGGCTATCCCGGCTTCGGCTTGCCGGGCCTCTTCGCCGTATTGATTCGCCGCCGCCCGGAGTTCCTCGGCGTTTTCGAGATATTGATCCGCCGCCGATGTCTCCGGCGCGTCGTACTGGTCGGAGGCGGCGGTGTCGTCGTATTGATCGGACGCGAAGGCTTCTTCGTCTGTGGCGTTTGGCGCGTCGTCATATTGATCCTCGGACGCTGCCGGCTCGATCTCGATCTCCGGGTCGTCGTCTTGATCCGCGGATGTGGTCGGCTCTGCCTCTGTCGCCGGGTCTTCGTATTGCTCAGCCTGCGCGGGCGGCTCTTCTTCGGCGGGCGTTTCCGCGGTTGGCTCTTCGCCGGACGTCGGAGCGGAGCCGACGGGAGAGGCCGAGGGATCCACTTCCGCGCCGAAGACGGTCGTCCAGTATGGGACGCCGCCGATGTTGACCAAGCCGATCCCGACGACCGAATAATCGCCGAGCATGGCCGCATTGTGTCCCGGCGAGTTTCGCCACGCCTCGAAGACTTCCTGCGGCGTCGCCTGCCCATAGGCGAGGTTCTCAGCCGTGAACGTGTTGTAGTCGTAGCCTTCCTGCGCGGCCCTCTCCGCATGCCCCGACCCCGGCTGATAGTACGAACTCTGTACGGTGTCGTGGGAGAAGAACCCATACGTCCCCATGTCCTCCGAATGCCGCTCCGAAGCCACCGAGAGCGGAGCCGACAGCGAGAGTGCCCCGAGCCCGTTCTCCTGACGGTATGCGTTTATCAGCTCGACGGTCTCGACCTCCGCCGCCTCGTAGCTTTGGGCCTCCGCCTTCTCCGGCGCCCCGCCGAGAAACACGACGAAAACCCCGAACACGGATAACACCGCGATGGCGAGCCATCTCGTCCTTTGCACGATCCCCCTCCAAACTTTAGCTTTCCTTCTCGGCCCGGACTTCCCTTCTATCGCCGCCCGGAACCGATGCAATCCGGCAGTTTAACGACCGTTTTTGCCGTGTCAAGTTGTATGGACGGACTTGACCTCTCCTTTAACCGCGTTCTCTATCTAAAGGTGAGGGTTAATAGAAGAGTGGTATTCGGGGATCGTTTCGGCGGCTTTGCGACGCCGATTTTCGCGGGCGGATGGGCTTGTTTCTATGCTATCTTTTACGGGTGAAAGGCATTTTTCCAGAGGGTTCTTCGGGCAAAAGCCCCGCTAATGGCGGTGTTTTCGCATGGGTGTTCGGGGTGGGCGCCGCGCTCTTCGCCTTCTCGATGTACGTGGCGACGCTCGCGCCGACGGTTCTTTATTACGAGCAGCCGATTT
>JACCWD010000122.1 GCA_013697825.1 Rubrobacter sp. | reverse complement strand
GGGTGGCGTGCCGGTGGAAGACCGCTCCTTCGCAGTATGGACAGCTTCGGGGTCGCTCGGTGGGCGAAGCGTTGACATCCGGGATCATCAGACGTATTTTCATTCTCGCGGCGCTCCGTGTCATGGAATCGGGTTCTTGGTCGAGTCGATTCTACTCCCGGAGTCGCCGCTATTGTTTTATCCCACCGCCCGTGTGACGGTTACGTTGTGGTTTTGGAGGGTTATGTTCGCGGTGCGCGGTTTTCCTTTCAGGAAGCAATTCGTGAACGGGATTGTTATTTCGTCGTTTTTCGTCGCTATCTGGGTGAAGGAGCCGGGGCCGGGCGTGTCGTCGCCGCGATTGAGTTGTCTGAGGAACGGGGAGCCAGCGGCTTGCTGCTCGCAGGCGCGGCACGGGTTCGGGGCGCCGAGGACTTCGCGGAAGTCCGGCTGGCTGAGTTCGGTGCCGTAGTTCGAGGGGGCGAGGCCGACGAGGTCGGCGACTTTGTTCTTGCCGCCGAGGTTCTTTAGCCAATACCTCGGCATCATCCCTCCCTGGCTATGACCGATGACCGAAACTTTTTTGGCTCCCGTGTGCCGCAAAACCTTGTCCACGAAAACTTCGAGTTCTTTGGCAGAATCTTGAATGGGGCCGAGGCCGCGGTTTCCATAATTGAGCGCGAAAACGCAATATCCTCTTTGCTTGAGTCGCGGGGAGAGGACGGCCCAGTTTTGATCCATGGTCTCGAACGTGCCGTGTACGAGAACGACCGGGTGCGGCCTCTTCTTCGTCGGCTCGCACGCGATGTTCGCGCCGGGCGGCGGAACGCCTTCTTCGAGGAGGAACTTCGGGGTGTTCGCCGGGACGGTTTGCGCCTCCGGCTCCCCGGCGAAAGCGAACATCCCCGCGAGGAAAGCCGCGAGCGACGCCGCCGCGAGCCATGCGAGCCTCGATGTGAAGGCTCCGAATAAAGAGTTCCCGATCGTATGCTTCATACTCTCGCCTCTCCTGAAAATTCCCCGTCTTCGCCTCGAAGGACGAAGGATGACATTTTCCGTTTGGAGGGCTTCGTAAACGGGGGTGGAAATCCTGCGCGTGAGACCTTACTGCGATAAGCTATCCGAGGAACCGTCCGGGACACGCGGGCGGCATGGGATAGGTGAGCGAGGAAGGAGGACATCATGGCGATCGAGCCGGAGATGATCCGCAACGTATGCATGATCGGACACAGGGGGAGCGGGAAGACTTCTCTGGCGGAAGGGATGCTTGGCATCGCCTCCGGGAGGGATGGCCGCGTCGAGAGGGTTCTCGACTTCGCCGAAGACGAGGCCGAACGCGGCATGACTCTGGGCATGAGCGTGGCTCAAACCGAGTGGAAGGGCCGCCACATAAACATCCTCGACACCCCCGGCGACGGAGGCTTCATCGGGGACGCCTTCATCGCCCAAAGGGTGGCGGACTGCGCGATCCTCGTCGTCCACGCGCAAGACCCGATACAAGTAGTCACCGAGCGCGTGTGGCGCCGCGGCGAGAGGGAGGGCATCCCGCACATCATCGTGGTGAACCATCTCGACCGCGAACGGGCGGACTTCGGGGCGGTTCTCGAACAACTCCGCGAACGCTTCGGGCAATCCGTCGTGCCGCTTAATTTGCCGATCGGGAAGGAGGAGAGTTTCGAGGGCGTATACGGGCTTCTCACGGACATCGCGTACGTTGGCGGCGAGCAAAAGCACGAGATACCTCCGGGGATGGAGGATGAAGTCAACGAGGCGAAGGTTCAGCTTTTCGAGGCGATCGCCGAGAGCGACGACACGCTCCTCGAGAAGTACCTCGAAGGCGAGGAGCTTACGAGCGAGGAGATGTTCGAGGGGATAAGGCGGGGCATCGCCGAGGGGCTTATTATCCCGGTTCTCGCGGCGAGCGCGGAGAAGATGGTCGGCGTGGATCGCATCCTCGACATCATCGCCGGGAGCGCGCCGTCCCCGGCGGATCGCTCGCGGTGGGTCTCCGAGGACGGGAAAGACGTTCTTTGCGACGCGGACGGGCCGTTCTCAGCGTACGTTTTCAAGACATACGTCGATCCCTACGCCGGAAGATTGAGCGTGATGCGCGTCGTGAGCGGGCGATGCCGCTCGGACGAGGCGCTCACGAACCCGCGCACCGATGCCGCCGAGCGTCTCGGGAGCATCTCGCACCTCATGGGCAAGGAGAGGACGAGCGCGGACGAGGCGGTGGCGGGGGACATCATCGCCGTTCCGAAGCTCCGCGACACGATGACCTTCGACACGTTGTGCAAACCGGGGAGCGTCGTCACGTACGAGGTCGTCGAGCTTCCGGAGCCGACGACGGCGTTCGCGGTCGGGGCGAAGGCGAGGGGCGAGGAGGAGAAGGTCTTCGAGGCCATAAAGCGCGTCGTGGACGAAGACCCTTCGCTCCGCCTCGAACGCTCCGAGGCGACGAGGGAGGATCTTCTCTCCGGCCTCGCGCAAATGCATGTCGAGTTCGCCCTCGAACGCATAGCGAATCGGTACGGCATCGAGGTGGACGCGAGAGCGCCGAAGGTTCCGTTCATGGAGACGATCTCCGGGAGCGCGTCCGCGCATGGACGATACAAAAAGCAAACCGGAGGACGCGGGCAATTCGGGGACGCGAGGATCGAATTATCCCCGCTCGACCGGGGCGAGGGCTTCGAGTTCGAGAACGCCATCGTTGGCGGATCCATACCCCGCCAGTTCATCCCCGCCGTCGAAAAAGGAATCGTCGAGGCGATGGCCGAAGGCCCCATCGCCGGATACCCGGTCGTGGACGTGAAAGTGAGATTGTATGACGGGGCGTTCCACTCGGTGGACTCTTCGGAGGCGGCGTTCAAAGTGGCGGGTTCGATGGCATTCAAAAGCGCCTTCGAGGATTCGCACCCGATCCTCCTCGAACCCTTCGTGAAGGTCGAAGTCCTCGCCCCGACCGAACTAGTCGGAGACATCATGGGCGATCTCTCGGGTCGCCGCGGGCGTCCGATGGGGATGGAGCAAAGGGGAGAGAGGCAAGTCGTACAAGCCGAAGTCCCGCAAGTCGAGATGCTCACGTACGCCCGCGACCTCCGCTCCATAACCGGGGGCCGCGCCAACTTCCACGTCGAGTTCGGCCATTACGAGGAGGTTCCGCCGAACCTCGTCGAAAAAGTCCTCGCCGCGAATGAGCGGGAGGAGGAGAAGGAGACGGTTTAGTGGGGACGGGAGTCCCGTATGCGATAATGTGCGGGTTCATTGCGCGGCGATTTCGCGGAGGTGAGGCATGGAGGTTTCGCGGGTGGAGATCAGCGTCGAGCTTCTCGAGGCGGCGCGGCGCGTGGCCTCTTCGCAGGGACGCTCGGAGCGGGAGGTCCTCGACGACGCGGTGCGCGGATACGTTGCCGCTTTTCGGGGCGGGAATCCGGGTGATGCGGAGGACTTCCGCGCGCTCCTCGATCGGATGTCCTCGCGCTTCGGGGATCTCGACGAGGACGAGGCGATGAGGATCGCGGTTCGGGAGCAGCGAGCCTTCCGGCGCGAGCGCACGGAGGGCCGGGGCGGCTCCGGCGGGGATAAGTCGTAAAGGCCGTAGTCGATCCGAACGTTCTCGTCAGCGGAGCCATTTCCGAGAAAGGCGCGCCGCGCGAAGTCCTCCACTCGTGGCTCGACGGCGAGTTCGAGATGGTTGTCTCGCAAGACCTTCTTTATGAACTCGAAGCCGTCCTCCTCCGCGAATGGTTCCGCCGGAAGCTCACAGTCGCCGAAGTCCTCAAATACGTGATGCTCCTCAGCGACCGGGCGACGGTCGCGCCGCAACCCGAAGGCCCCCGCATCGCCGACATCCCCGACCCCGACGACCACTATCTGGCCCATCTCGCCGAAGCCGCGAACGCGGACTGCCTCGTAAGCGGCGACGGAGATCTTCCCTCCGCCATCTCCCCGCGCGAATTCGTGAAGCGGCTGAAAGCCGGGCGTCGATCATAGCGTGAAGCTCCGAAAGCCGTCATGCCCACTCATGCCCGCGACCTCCGCTCCATAACCGGGGGCCGGGCGAACTTCCACGTCGAGTTCGGCCATTACGAGGAGGTTCCGCCGAACCTCGTCGAGAAGGTCCTCGCCGCGAATGAGCGGGAGGAGGAGAAGGAGACGGTTTGAGGAGGATTCGGCAATGAACGAGCGCCCCCGGCTGATTGCGGCGGAGCGCTCGCTCGTCTCGTTGGCCGTGCCGGATGTTCAGTGTGCGTGTTCGGAGTCGTCGTGGGAATCCGCCTTGTGAATGTCTTCGAGCGAAGGTAAAGGTTCGATGTCGAGTTTGCCTAACGTGGCGTTCTGCGAGTCTTTTGCCGCGACGTTGATTGCGTCCGTGCCGTTGGGGATCGTTGTTTCGTAGAAGTTGAACTCGGTATCCAAATCCGGCGGCCCGGGTTTTGTGGGAAGAGTCAGTACCTCTCCATTGTTAAGGACGACCGCCACGAGATCTACATCGGGCGTGGTCGGACCATATAGAAACGTCGGGCCTTCGGGAGAGCCTTCATAAATGATGCTCAGAGCTTCATCGCCGGGACTGTTTTGCTCGCCGGTCAAGCCGAATCCGCAACTGCCGCTACTTTCCATTTCAGGGGTGCCCGAGTACCGGAAGTTGACGCAAAGTCCACTATCGCTGTCGTATGCCGTGAAATGGTACTCCAAACCCGCTGACGTTTCGCCCGAGGCGACCGGAACTTCCGCTCCGCTCATCGTCGGTTCGCTGTGTACGTCGTCGGGTGTGAGCATCCCGGTCACCGCGCCAGCGGCGATCGGGATGGTGAACGCCAAAAGCACCGCCGCCAGAGTCAAGCCAATCCACCATTTCTTGTTCATTTTTCGACTCCTCAGCCGCACCAGTTGTGGTGATAGTGTTTATGGAAGTTCATGAAGTTGTTCGAATTAGACTCGTGGAAGCTATAGTATCTACACTCCCTGTACGAAGTTTCCCAGTTGAAGTGGTTGTGGCTAGAGTACACTTGCTTGCGATGATCCACGTAGTGGGTGTTGCCAATCTTATGAACCAACCCCACTACGCTGTTGCGTTTGACGCCGTTTACCTGATCGTTAAAGGGATGCACATAATAGTCGTTGTCTTTGCCGTCACCTAATCCGTGGTACCAGGCTCCAACGGTGTGCGTGTTGTTGGCAAGCGCAACCCCGGCGAACAAGGCGACGCCGACGACAACCGCGCTGAGCATCACCATCATCCGGCTCGTTAGTCCCATCCAACTCCTCCTCTCCAAACGGTGTTTCACAAGCAACGGACGTATCGTAATCATATGCAACCGGAAGCGCATCACCCCAAAAGTACCAATCGCGCCTCGAAAACGGTACTCGAAGTACTATTTTCGGAGTCTCCTGTCGCGCCCGAACAGTTCCCGACGGTTTCTGTACGGAAGTTTCTGGAAAACGGCTCGGACGTGGTTCTTCGCCGTCTGAAGCTGTATGGCGAGAACTTCGGCTATCTCTTCGTTGGTGTAGCGGCGGAGGATGAGCGCGAGGACTTCTCTTTGCCTTCGAGTGAGCGGCTCGCCGTCCGGGGCAGTGTGGATCCGGGAGCGCGGGTCTCCGACTTTTTCACCGGGATGCCAGGCTCGTTTGCCGGAGGCCACCCTCTCGACGCACTTCAAAAACTGTTCTTCGCTCGCCCTTTTGTGAACGAAGCCGTCCGCTCCGGCGTTCATGCACGAAACCACGTCGTCGTCCGTATTGTGGCCGGTGAAGACGAGGACGAAGGGAGGGTCTTCGAGTTTCTTGATCATAGCCAGAGTTTCTATGCCGTCCATTTTCCCGGTGAGGTTGAGCGCGAGAACCACGAGGTCGGGTTTCGCTTTTTCGATGAAAGCCAATGCCTCCTCGCCCGTTCCAAACTCTCCGATGGCCCGCGCGTCCATTTCGGAGAGAGTATTCACCGTACCCACCCGCGCAACGGGATGCCCGTCCGCGACCACGATCCTCATCGAGGTTTTCTCCTTTATTCATGCCAAAGGCGGAAGAAAGATATTCTCTTTGAGAAACATACCCTCACATCGTGAAGAACTTCTTTGCAAATCGTGAAGAAGTTCTGAAGATCCCGGGGGGCGCGATTTTATCCGTGTGACGGAGCCTTCGGCAAGCCTGCCCCCACGTTGTCGAAGGTACTCGCCGCGAATGAGCGGGAGGAGAAGGAGACGGTTTAGCGGGGGCGGGAAGAGGGTTTTTTGTTGAGGGGACGTCATGTGCGCCCCCGCGACGTTCCGAATGCGTTATCGCGGATATGAAGTCAGGAGCAGTCCTTCAATGAACCTGTAGTGGCGTTGGTTCTTGGTTGCGAATTGCTCGTTTGCCGACATCGCCGTGGCCGTGATCAGTGCGTCGGGAATGAGCAATCCGTGACTCAATCTGTATCGGCTCAACAAGTCCACGGCCAGATCGGAGATTTGTTCATTCAACGGCATAGTATGAAAGCGTGTCAGGAATCGTTCCAAGACTTGAAGTTCGTTTTTGTTCCGGCATCCGACGATGAGTTCCATCCGCGTCACCGCGCTTATCTTTGGCGCGGATCGGTTCTCTATTTCACGGAGGTACGCGATTGCTTCCCCCACCTCACGTCCGGCGTCGATCAGGATGTCCGTGTCTACAATGATGTACTCATCCTTCGCGATTCACCCATTCACGCTCGCGGGTTTCGCGCGCCCATTGCGTACTGTCCCTCAAGTCCTCGCGGTCGCTCCAAAGTCCGATGAACGGCTCGTCTTCGAGGTTCGTTGGCTTGCCGCGCAGGGAGGCGATGAAGTCCGCGACCTTTTGCTGATCCTCCATCGTGAGATCCATGAACTCACGCCATACTTTCTCTCGTTCCATCCGATTCTCCTTCCTCCACGGATGGTACACGAAACCAGCGATTGAGCCGCGTCGTATCATTTCTCGGACACGAGAAAGAAGCGATGGCCGCGAATTGCGATGGAGCCTTCGTTCCGGATCCGGTTTTCGAGCATTTTCAAGCGGTCGAGATAGAGATCCACGGCGAAGTCCGGGATCTGCCACGGAACCGATTTGAGATAAAGGACGATGGCATCCACATCCGAGAAGCGGGTGAGGGGAAATTCCTGCGCGGCTTCGATCACCGCGAAGCCCACCGCTTCCAACTCCATCCGCGCGCAAGGGAGATCCCAGTGCGACATGCCGAAGTCGGGGTTGGGAGCCGCGAGTAGCTCGTTGAGATCGAGGTCATTCCTCCCGCCGACTTGCTGCGTAATGAAACGACCGCCGGGGCGAAGCACGCGACGCACTTCCGCCGGATCATAGGATTCGTGGCGGTTGATGACGAGATCGAAGGATTCGTCGGAGAGCGGCAATCGATCGTCGCCTATTTCGTGTACGCGAACGCCGAGCGGTTCGAGTTTCGCTTGGGCGACGGGAACATTGGGTGCATATCCTTCGGTGGCATGGGTGTCGGCGGGCAAAGGGGCGAGCTCGCTCAAGAACTCGCCGCCGCCGGTCCCCATATCGAGCAAAGAATCGCACCCCGAAAGTGTTTTACGCACGATGCACCCATAGTTCCACGACGGCGACTCTTCGTGCATCCGCCCTTCCAAATGCGAAAAATCCCAGCCCTCGAAAGGTTCGCGCTCTTCGACGCGTAGTCGTTGGAGGAGTTCCCAATCAGGCATTGAAGTGCGACGGAGCCTCCGGCACGCTCACTCCCACGAGCGAATCCCGCGAAACAAGCTCCGCCAACCCCTCCTCGCCCATCCCCCTCGTTCCTTCGGGGCGCATCGGGAGAACCATGTACCGGATGTCGGCGGTCGAATCGTGGACGCGGACTTCGACGTTCTCGGGCGGCTCGTAGCCGAACTCTCGCATCACGGCGCGGGGTTCCTTGACGGCTCGGGAACGGTATTCGAAGGATTTGTACCAGTCCGGCGGGCGACCGAGGATCGCCCTCGGATAACACGAGCATAACGTGCATACAATGAGGTTGTGTACCTCCGGCGTGTTCTCCACGACGATGAACTCGACGGGGCCGGAGGCGTCCATGCCGAGTTCGAACGTGGCGGATTTCGTGTCTTCGAGGAGGCGGTTTTTGAAGGCTTCGTCCGTCCACGCTTTCGCGACGAGTTTCGCTCCGTTGGCGGGGGAGCGGGAGTCCATGTACGAGATGCGGTCTTGAATTTCGGCTTCGGTGAGGACGCCTTTCTCGACGAGGAGTTTCTCCATCGCCCGAACGCGGAGCGTGCTCGGCGTCGCCGTCCTTCCGGTTCCGGGGTGCGGGTGATCATGGCCGTTCTCGCTCATGCTCCCTCCAGCCAGTGTTCGTATATGTCTATTACGAGGGTGTCGTCGAGGTTGCCTTCGTAGCCTTGCCAGAGATCGGATTGTCGGAAGGCGACCCGGTAAAGTTCTTTCTCGGGGCCATCGTACTTTCCATACGCGAGATCCTCGGGGTTTTTGAACTTCCCGAGGAGATGGGAAACCGTCCCCGTCTTTCCCCGCACATAACGTGGCGCGCGGACGTGGCCCGATTTATCGAGGTCGAGGACGCGGACTGTTTCCCCATCGGAGAAGCTCACTTCTCGCCCCATTCGCGCTTTATTTCGGCGGCTCGCTCGTCTATTTCCTCTTTCGTGAGGATGCCTTTCTCGACGAGGAGCTTTTCGGTGGCGGCGGCCCACCGTTCGTAATAGCCGAGTTCCGCGTAGTTTTCGAGGCTCTCGACGGCGCGGCGATGCTCGTCGGTGGTCTTTATGCCCTTTCCGTCGAGGGCGGTGGTGATGGCGTCGGTGAGGCGTTCCCAGTCTTCGACTTCGTGCTGGCTCTTGTCTATCGGGCCGGAGAAATCTTTCGCGCCGCCGAGGTCGTGGGGGCCGCTCACGAGATCACTTCACCCGGAGGACTTCTTTGATCGGGGGTCGCTCCACAAGCTCTTCGACGTATTCGTTGAGATCGAGGCCGTCCGCCGTCGCCACCGCGTGGAGATAGTCGGAGAATTGCGAGAGCGAGTCCGGCGAGTTCGGGTCGTTCGAGGTGCGGAGCCGCCCGTCTTCCCTCATTCGCCGCGCCACCGCCCGAAGAACCGAGTACGACATGCGGGAGAGGTCTCGGAGGGATTGGTGGCGGTTTTGCCTCGTGCCGAGATCCACTTGCGACATCGCCGAAAGCCCGGCCTTGTTCAAAACGTCGATCATGATGGATGTCTCGATCGCGTACCCGGTCATGAACGGTATCGAGCAAAAGAGTTCTTTATCCGCCACAAACTCCCCGGCGAGCGGCTGGACGAAGCCCGCGAGTTCGGGATAGAAAAGGTTGAAAAGAGGCTTCGCCGAAAGCTCGGTGACCCTCCCGCCTCCGTCCTCTTCGAGCTTCTCCCCGGCTTTGAACGGGCGGCGGTATGCGGCTTTCACGTACCGTATTTGCGGGACGTGGAGAACCGGGCCGAGGACGCCGTACGCGAGTTCCGGACGGAAGTCCTTCGTGTCGGCGTCGATGTACATCACGAGGTCGCCCCGAGTGACGGAGAGCGCGCGCCACATCGCGTCGCCTTTTCCGTGCGCTCCGCCGTGGTCGGACATGAGTTCGTTCTCGGAGAAGACCTCCGCGCCGTGCTTCACGGCGACGTCGGAGGTTCCATCCTCGGAGTCCGCGTCCACGGCGAGGATTTGATCCACGAGCGGCGATTTCTCCGATGCACGTTCGTTCACGGCGTGTATCTCATCAATGATGCCGCCGACGGTGTCGGCGACGTTTCGGCACGGGAGGACGGCTGTGACTGTGAGGCCGAGATCCCGTTTTCGGCGGCTCATCTCCTCGATGGAGAATTGCCGATAGTCATACGAACGATGTTTGAACCACTCCGCGGCGTTTACGTTTCCCAAAGCCCTCTCGTCAATGCTCATGGAAAGTAAGCTATCGCATAAGCCCGAATTTGTCCACTTGCCAAAACGTATGGATGACCCCGATCATAAACCTCCCACGCCTTTTAACGGGCGTTTTACCCGAGTCCGCCCCGATGCCGGTGATGATAGAATCGTAATCCCTTTTGTATGAATCGGGACTCGCATGTCGAGTGTCCTTGAAAGCTCCGCGAATCGAGAACATGAAGATAATCCTCACAAATGATGACGGTATAGACGCGCCGGGCATCCTCGCGATGAGGCAAGCCCTCGAAGAGATCGGGGACGTCATCACTATCGCCCCCGACCGGAACCGGAGCGGCGTCGGGAGAAGCATCTCCATCGGACGCTCCCTCGAAGTGGAGAAACGGACGATGGCCGACGGTGTCATGGGCTATGCGTGCACGGGAACGCCCGTGGACTGCGTCCGCCTCGTCGCCCTCGGCCTCTTCGACTTCGAGCCGGAGATCGTGGTGGCGGGCATAAACCACGGCGAGAATCTCGGCGACGACATCACATACTCGGGAACCGTCGCGGGTGCGATGGAGGGGATCGTCATCGGGATTCCGGGCATTGCGGTTTCTTTGTCCACGGGGCGATCGTGGCATCAAAGCAGCCAGGTCGAGGAGGAGTTCGTGAGCGGCGAGACCGACCTCGACTTCGCGCCCGTCGCCGAGTTCGCGGCCCGAGTCGCGAAGGTCGCGCACAAAGGACTTCCCGCCGGACGCATTTTGAACATAAACGCGCCGAACCTTCCGTCGGAGAAGCTCGAAGGCGCGAAGGTCACGAGGCTCGGGCGGCGTTTGTATAAGGACGAGATCGTGGAGGTGAAGGGCGAGAATGGGAAGGTCGGATACGATATTTACAATAATCCGCCCGCCCATGAGAACGAAGAGGGGACCGACTTCGCCGCGCTCGTGGAGCGGATGGTGAGCGTGACCCCGATCCACCTCGACCTCACCGACCGACCCGGAATGGACGAACTCGGCTCGTGGGACATCGCGTCCATGTTCTCGAGGAACGGCGCGTGATGTTCGCTCCCTGGTCGCTTAGCCTTCGGCTCCGCTCCGGTTCTCGGTTTTTAGTTCTCGGTTCTCGGCTAAAAACTGAAAACGGAGAACCGGGAACGGCGAGCGGAGCGAGCGAATGAAAGCCGCCCTCTTCGACTTCGACGGAACCCTCGTTGACACGACCGAACTCATCTTCCAATCCATGAACCACGCCGTCGTCGAAGTCCTCGGCGAAACGAAGACCCGCGAAGAGCTCATGGCGAACGTCGGACAGCCGCTCCCGGCGCAAATGAAGGTCTTCGACGCCGAACGCGCCGACGACCTTCTCGAAACGTACCGCCTCTATAACGACGAGAACCACGAGAAGTTCATCGCCTCGTTTCCGAACGTGGACGAGTCTTTGTCGAGGCTCCGCGAGGCCGGGATAAAGGTTGGCATCGTGACCTCGAAACGCCGACACTCCGTCGGCCTCGCCCTCGACAGCTTCCCGGAACTCCGCGACGTCGTGGACGAGTTCGTCACGATGGAGGACACGACGGAGCATAAACCCCGCCCCGAACCCCTTCTCAAAGGACTCGAACTCCTCGGAGGCGTTCCGAGGGAGAACGCCGCGTACGTCGGCGACTCCCCCTTCGATATCGAGGCGGCGAGAGCGGCGGGCCTTGTGAGCGTCGGAGTGTCGTGGGGGGCGTTCACCGAGGAGGCGATCCGGGCCGCGAACCCCGACCACCTCGTTTCCGACCTCGACGCGGCGGTGGACATTCTTTTGAGTTTGTAGGGACGCGCCATCACCGCGTTCTTTCGGCGGCGCGTCTCTTCGGCGGGCGGAACGCCTCTTTCCCGACGGCGGAGACGGCTCGCCGAGCCGCCTCCACGGAGAGCGACTTTCCGGGGGACGCGGCCATTTTGGCCGCGCGAGGCTCGGTCGCATTGCGGGCGAGGATGCCCGCGCTCCCGGAAGCCGCGTTTACAAAGCGGCGACCGCCTTCGCCAAACCTTCGATCTCTTCGTCCGAGTTGAAAAGGTGCGTGCTCGCCCGCACGTAATGCGTCGGCTCCGGGAGGAAGCGAACAACGAAGCGTTTTTCGAGGAGCTTTTCCGTGGCGTCTTTCGCCTTCACTCCTTCGACCTCGAAGCTCACGAGGCCGTTTTTGGCGGGGCGGGGGGTGCGGAGCGTGATCCCCGGGTTTTCCGAAAGAAGATTCATGAGTAAATCGGCGCGACGGCGTATTTCGGCGAAGCCTTCCTCCCCGCGCTCGTATGCCTCTTCGGCGGCGGCGGCGAAGCCCCCGGCGAGTGCGGGACTCATTGTGGAAGCCTCGAAGCGCCCCGCGCCGCTTTTGAGTTCGTAGT
This sequence comes from Rubrobacter sp., assembly GCA_013697825.1. Classification (GTDB taxonomy): domain Bacteria; phylum Actinomycetota; class Rubrobacteria; order Rubrobacterales; family Rubrobacteraceae; genus JACCWD01. The sequence continues at coordinate 31,804 of JACCWD010000122.1, read as the reverse complement.
CGCCCTCGACGTTGAAAGAGTACGGGTCGGCGAGGGAGAGGAAGCCGAGGTTCGCGCTTTTTACTTCGCAGTCCGGCGATACGTAAAAAGCCCCGATCCCTTCGGGGCCGAGGAGCCATTTGTGCGCGGTGAAGGCGTACATGTGGGCGCCCGTCGCGGGGATGTCGGTCGGCATGTTCCCGACGGATTGCGCGCCGTCCACGAGGGTGAGGGCGCCGCGTTCGCGGGCGAGGGCGGAAATCTCTTCGAGTGGGAGTATTTCCCCGGTCGTCCAGTCAACGTGGGAGAGGGCGATGAGGCGGGTCCGGTCGGTCATCTCGGCCTTGATTTTTTCCGCCGTCACGGGTGGGGACACGAGCTTTATGTCCACGCCGTATCGTTTCTTTAGCGCGTGGAGGGGGACGAGGCATCCGGGGTGTTCGGTAGTGGTGGAGACGACTTCGTCGCCTTCGCGCCAGTCCATCGCGGCGACGCCGAGGCTCATGCCGTGGGAGGTGTTTTGGGTGAGGGCGAGGTCTTCGGGAGCGGCTCCGACGAGGCGGGCGGCGGCTTCCCGCGCCCGGTTGTTCGCGTCGGCGCACCGGGCGTAGAAAGCGGAGCCTTCGAGGTATGCGGGGCCGGAGCAAAGATCGTCGGAATCGCGCATGGCCGAGACCACGTACTCTGGCGTGGGGCCGCTTCCGCCGGAGTTCATGTATGAGAAGTCGTTGGCGGAGAACGCTTTGAACTCTTCGCGGGCGAGGTTTCGGTACTCGATGTCGTGCCTCCTGTGGACGTTTATGGGCTTTATTTGCCTATTTTGTATAATATCTCCTCGATGCACAATGGAACCTTAGTCAAGGGGAGCCGCCGTCGGCGCAGGCTCCGCAAGCAAACCAAAGCGTGGGGCAGGGTACGCAACGCTTTCTTGCTGCTCGTCGCTTTGGGGGTCGTTTGCGCCGTCGGGGTGATTTCGAGCTTTTCGTACAGTTATTACGCCTTCGCCGAGGAATTGCCCGAACTCGACAATTACGAGTCGGCGGAACTCGCGCAGACTTCGACCGTTTATGATGCCGAGGGGAACGTCGTTCAGGAATTGTCGGGTGTGCAGAATCGTTTCGTCGTGGATCTCGAAGATGTGAACCCGACGCTCACGGACGCAGTCGTGGCGATAGAGGACCATCGTTTCTACGACCATCAAGGACTCGACTTCGAGGCGATAGCGAGGGCCGCGCAGAGGAACATCGAGACGCTCTCCGTCCAGGAGGGCGGTTCGACGATCACGCAGCAGCTCATAAAGAACACTTACATCGCGCAGGAGCAACGCGCCGTCCCGAGCTTCCAGCGGAAGATCAACGAGGCCGCTTTATCGTGGCAGTATGAGAAGGAGTTCTCGAAGCCGGACATCCTCGAGCAGTATTTGAACACGGTGTACTTCGGGGCGAACGCCTACGGGGCGGAGGCGGCGGCGAGGACGTATTTCAACAAGAACGCGGACGACCTCTCGCTCCCCGAGTCGGCGATGCTCGCGGGGATCATTAATTTGCCGGGGGCGTACGATCCATTTTCCGACCCGGAGAGCGCGGTGGCGAGGCGGAACGTCGTACTCGACCGGATGCTCGAATACGGATACATTGACCGAGCGGCCCACGACGAGGCGGTCGCCTCCGAACTCGAACTGAGCCGGGGCCGCGTCGAGCCGCAGAACGACAACGAATACTTCCTCGACGCGGTGAGGAGCGAGCTAGCCCGAGAGTACGGCGACGAGATGGTCTACGAGGGCGGGCTGAGGATATACACGACCCTCGACCCTGATTTGCAGGGGCTTGCCAACGACGCGGTCGAGTCCGTCGTCTCCCCGGAGGAGGGGGACCCCTCGGCGTCGCTCGTCTCCGTGGATCCCGGCACGGGCGCCGTCCGGGCGATGGTCGGCGGGTCGAACTTCGAGGAGGTGAAGTTCAATCTCGCCACGCAGTCCGGGAGGCAGCCGGGAAGCTCGTTCAAGCCGTTCGTGCTCGCGGAGATGATCGAGCAAGGATATTCGCCGGACAGCTTATACGTCTCGCGCGACCTCCGGATACCACTCCCCGAAGGCAGCGACGAGCCATTCTACGAGGTCTCGAACTACGCGGACATCGAGCGCGGTCGCATCACGGTGGACGAGGCGACGGCCCAGTCCGACAACACGGTATACGTGCAGCTTGCCATGGATCTCGGCCTCGAAAACGTCGTCGAGATGGCGAACAGTTTGGGTATCGAAAGCCCTCTGGAAGCGTTCCCTTCGACGGCTCTCGGCGGTCTCGGACAGGGAGTGAATCCATTGGAGATGGCTTCGGCTTATTCGACGTTTGCGAACTCGGGGACGCACATGGATCCCTTCCTCGTGGAGCGCGTCACGACGACGGATGAGAACGGTGAGGAGGTCGTCGTCGAGGAGCACGAACTCGCGGGCGAGGAGGTTCTCACCCGCGACGAGGCGGCGGTCGCCATCGAGACGATGCGCGGCGTCGTCGAGCGCGGGACGGCGAGCCAGTTCCACGACCTCGACGCCGAGATCGGCCGCCCTTCCGCCGGGAAAACGGGAACAACGGAGGAGTTCGCGGACGCATGGTTCGTCGGGTACATCCCGCAACTCGCGACGAGCGTGTGGGTTGGGTATCCGGGCGAGCGCCGCTCGATGGTGAACATAAACGGCCTCTCGGAGATAAACGGCGAAAACTATCCGCTCGACATATGGTCGAATTACATGCAAGGCGCGGTTTCGTCCTTCGACTACCAGGAATTCGACGTTCCGAACCCGAGCCTCGACCTCCGCGTCCGCGGCGGGGAAAGCACGAGCGAAACGACGAGCGAGGACACCTCCTCGTCCTTCGACCTCGAAGACTACTTCGACGACGACTCCGACGATGACCCTCCCGAGCAAACCATCCCCCAGTCCACGCCGCCAAACACGTTCGAGCCTTCGCCTCGGCCCGCCACCCCGCAACCCGCTCCGCAACCCGTCGCGCCGCAACCCGCCCCGCAGCCGATAGCTCCGCAACCCGCCATCCCGCAGCCCGTCACGCCGCAGCCCGTCACGCCGCAACCCCAGCCCGCAATTCCGCAGCCCGCGGCGCCGCAGCCGCAGCCCGCGCCTCAGCCGCGACCCGCGCCGCAGCAGCCCGATGGCGGCGGCCTCGGCGACGACGGTTTCCCGTTCTTCGATTAACCACCGTTTCTCCGGTTCTTCGCCCTTTTATCTTCGAACCCCGCGACTCTCGCTGAAGCGTCCGAAGGTTATCGAAGCCCCGCGCTTCTCCCGGCTTTGGCGGGATGGGCGCGTCAAACGCCTCCTCGGCGGGCCTCTTTCGAGAGGAGGGGCCGAACTCACGTATATACGCTCTTCCCTGAATCCCGGGGGAAGGACACGCGACGGAAGCCGGAGCGGCGGGTATGGAATACGGTTTTGCAAAGTTGAGTCCGAAGAGGATCGTGGCCGGGACGGAGAACTGCGGCTCGAAGCGTGTAATCGGGAAACTCGGCATGAGACACGAGCGCGACATGAAACTCCACGAAATCCGGGTGATGACTTCCGTACGATCGGGGCGCCTCTCTACGGGCGGGCGCGCCTTTTTCGGAAAAGGCGGCGACCATTCGGATTCCGTACGAGTCTCGCGTTTTTACCTGTCCGGCGTGGTGTCCCAGTAGACGCTCGTAACCCATGCGCCGGAGGCGTTTGTGGTGGTGGCATTCACCAGCCGCCATCCTTTCGCCGCGCCTTCGTCCAAAACTTCTTGGACGCTTTGCTGGTGGCTCTTCTGCCGCATTTGGCCGGAGACGAGCCGCGCCTGGTAGCGACCGACGGACATTTGCTGATCATCGTTCCCGAACATTCATCCCTCCCGGCGTCTCGTGGTGAGGAAATGTTCTCATATTTTCGCTTTTCGGATGGACGACGTCGAAGGACACCGAAGGGATAGCCGCGTCAGCCGCGCAGTCCGTTTTGGATGATGCCGATGACTTCTTCGTGGAGGCGCCCGTTCGTGGCGATGAGTCCTTCGGAGTCGGGGGTCCACGGCTTTCCGCCGAGGTCGGTGGCTTCGCCGCCGGCTTCGGTTGCGAGGAGGGCGGTTTGGGCGTAGTCCCACGGGGTGTTCCGGGTTCCGATGGAGATGTCGAGGTACCCGGCGGCGAGCCACGCGCCCCGGATGCCCGCGCTCCCGAGGGCGCGCGTCTGCCAGCATCGGTCGTATATCTTTTCGAGCGGCTCGCGGTATTTCGCGTTCCTTTTGCTCGAGAACGAGAGATCCGCGCCGACGAACGAGTATTCGATCGTCCCCGTGTCGCTGACGGCGAGCCTCGTTCGCCTCCCGCCCGAGTCGCGCCACGCTCCGCCGCCTTTTCTCGCGTGGTACAAATCGCCGATCCTCGGCGCGGCGACGGCGGCGTTCGTGACTTCGCCGTCCTCCATGACCGAGACGATCGAGCAAAACATCGGGTTCGCGCGGGCAAAGTTCGCCGTGCCGTCCACCGGGTCGAGAACCCACGAGCGCCCGGTGGGCGATATGTCCCCGCCGCGCTCCTCCGAGAGTATGGAGTCGTCCGGGTACCGTTCCTCGATGGCTTCCACGAGGAGGTTCTCGCAAAGGATGTCCACGTCGGTGACGATGTCCCGAGGAGCCTTCTCCGTCACTTCTCCGGGGTCGTCGAGGCGCGACAACTGCAACTCGCCCGCGCGGCGGGCGAGGTCGCAGACGAAATCATGGAATTCTTCGGGGGCTTCGCTCAAAGAACGTTCTCGAATTTAGTGGAGGTACTCGCGCAAGTTTTGCGTGCGGCGCTGCTCGCGGAGGAGATTCAATGTCTTCATCTGAATTTGACGCACCCGCTCGCGGGTGATGTCGAACTCGCGTCCGACTTCTTCGAGCGTCCGTGGACGGTCGTCCTTCATCCCGAATCGAAGCTCGATGATCTGCCGCTCCCGCTCGGGAAGCTCGTCGAGAGCCTCGCGAAGATGGAGTTTCAAAAGCGACTCGGAAACCGCGTCGTTCGGGGTGATCGTCCCGGAGTCTTCGAGGAAGTCGCCGAGGTGGGAGGAGTCGTCGTCGCCGACGGGGGTTTCGAGGGATATGGATCTTTGGCTGATCTCTTTGAGACGGAGTATCTCCTCCATCGAGATCTCGAGTTCGACGGCGATTTCCTCGTCGAACGGCTCGCGCCCGAGTCCTTGCGTCATCCTCCGCTGGGTGCGGTGGTATTTGTTCACCTTCTCGACCATGTGGACGGGGATGCGGATGGTGCGGCCTTTGTCGGCGATGGCGCGGGTGATGGCTTGGCGGATCCACCACGTCGCGTACGTCGAGAATTTGAAGCCCTTCGTGTGGTCGAACTTCTCGGAGGCCCGGATGAGGCCGAGGTTCCCTTCCTGGATGAGATCCAAAAAAGAAACGCCCCGGTTGCGATACTTCTTCGCAATCGAGACGACGAGCCGGAGGTTCGCCTCCACGAGCCTGTCTTTGCTCCGTTTGCAACCGCGGAGTACGCCCTTCGCGAGGCGTATCTCGTCGGCGTGCGTGAGGAGCGGCACGCGCCCGATCTCCGCGAGGTACATCCGGATGGAGTCCCCGGTCGCCACCGCGTGGGCGATCTGAACCATCGGAGCCTCGGGGGTCGCCTGTGATTCGGACGGCTCTCCGCCGTCGGAGGACTTCTCCTCGCTCTCGACGAGCGTGATCTCTTCTTCCTGCATAGTCGCGTAAAGCTCCTCGAGCTCCGCCTGTGAGAGGTCGCTCTCGCGGACGAGTTCCGCGACGTCCTCCGTGCTCAGAAAACCTTGCGTTCTTCCGCGTGTGAGAAGCTCGTCGGTGCGATCCGCCAGCATCACAGTGATCTCAGCCGCCATCTATCTCCCCCGTGCTTCGCCGTCATTTGCACAACAACATTTGTCGTCCCTGCTCCTAAACAAGGCGATCAAAATTTCATTTGTGAAATTTTCGTAAACCCAGTTTTGCAACCCGCCTAGATTAACACACCACATATGGGTAGTCACAGATTTTTCATCCCCATTTTAAGCCGTTTTTACAGAGCGAACCGAGGCCCGCATCCCGTATACACTCGTTTTATCCGATTGCGTCCGCATTGCAAGGATTTTTCGATAAAGTTACGGATGGTGGAAAAGCCGGTGGCCGCCCGGTTTCGTTGGCGGGGTTCCGGCTTGCTAAACTACGTGCCGTGCTCGACCGTATACACATCGAAGAATCCCTCGAAACGCCTTTGCCGCCCGGCATCGAGGCCGTCTCCGGCGTCACCCACGACTCGCGCTCCGTCGAGCCGGGCTTCGCCTTCGTCGCCGTGTCGGGCTTCAAAAAGGACGGCGTCGAGTTCGCCGCGCAAGCGATTGAGAACGGAGCCTCCCTCGTCGTCGCCGAACGAAAGGTCGAAGGCGTACCGTGCGTCGTCGTCGAGGACGCTCGGGAAGCCCTCGCCCGCCTCGCAGCCGCCTTCCACGGGCGTCCCTCGGAGGCGATGGAGGTGTACGGCGTCACCGGCACGAACGGGAAGACGACGACTTCTTATGCATTGTACTCGATACTGTCTTTCGCCTTCGGCGAGGGCGCGTGCGGCCTCATGACGACGGCCGAGACGGTGTTCGGGGGGGAGAGGCGGGATTCCGTTCGTACGACCCCCGAGGCGACCGACGTTCAGGCGGTGCTCGCCGCGATGCGCGACGGCGGAGCCTCCCGAGTCGTCATGGAGGTGTCGTCGCACGGCGTCGAGCTGAAACGGGTCTTCGGGATGAAGTTCGCCGCCGCCCTCTTCACGAACCTCACCCGCGACCACCTCGACCTCCACGGCTCGATGGAGGAATACTTCCGGGCGAAGCGCGAACTCTTTTTGTGGACGGACGGCCCGAAGCTCGCGAACGCCGACGACGAATGGGGGAGGGGGCTCGCGAGCGAAGTCGAGGGTGTCGTGACGTTCGGGATCGCCGACGACGCGGACTTCCGCGTCGAGGATGTGCGAGCCTCCGGGCGCGGGACGCGGTTCGTCCTTCGGAGCGATGGCGAGGCGTTCGAGTTCGAGACCCCGCTCCTCGGCTCGTACAACGTTTCGAACGTCGCGGGGGCGGCCTCGCTCGCGCTTTCGGTCGGGGTGGACGGCGGGGATGTCGCCCGGGCCGTGGCCGAAATGCCGCAAGTTCCGGGGAGGTTCGAGCGAGTCGGGGGTGCGGATTTCGAGGTCATCGTGGATTACGCGCACACCGATGTCGGGCTCGCCGCCGTCCTCGAAGTCGCCCGAGGCGTCGCGGAGATTCGGGGCGGGAGGGTCGTGTGTGTCTTCGGGGCGGCGGGTGAGAGGGACGGCGCGAAGAGGCCGCTCATGGGGAAGGTCGCCACCGAGATGGCCGACGAGAGCATCATCACCACCGACGACGCATACGGCGAAAGCCCGGAAAAAATAGCGGAGGAAGTCGCCGCCGGAGCGAACGGGAAAGTGGAAACCATCCTCGACAGGCGCGAGGCGATACGGTTCGCGCTCGGGCGGGCGAAGCCGAGGGACGTCGTCGTCGTCGCGGGGAAAGGGCATGAGAGGATTCAGCATCTCCCGGAGGGGGACGTGCCGTTCCACGACGCGAGCGTGGTGGCGGAGATCATCGAGGAGGGGAAGTAAATTTTGCAGGAAAAGGCGAGGGAAGAGGTCGTACGGCGGCTCAAAAGCGTCGAGGGACATGTGCGTGGGATCGTGAAGATGGTCGAGGAGGGCGACGTCGGCTACGCGGATGTCATCCAGCAAACCACCGCCGTTTTCTCGGCGATACGCCGCATAAACACCGTGCTCCTCAAGGACTTCGTCGAGGAGCGGGCGGGGCGGGAGGACGCCTCCGAGGAGATGGTCAAAGACCTCATAAAAGCGATCGAGAGGGTGACGAAATGAGCGGCGGTGGGACGGGCGGAGGCTCGGAACCGAACACGAACAAGCTCCTCCTCGTCCTCATGGGGGTGATTCCGCTCGTGGTTCTCGTGGCGGTGGCGGCCGCGTATTTTCTCGTGCGGGCGGGGTTCGGCCCGATCGTGGGGGCGGGGGTTCCTTTCGTCGTAGCGACTATTTTCGTGATCGGCCTCAGCGTGGCACTCGGGCGGGCGGCGGGCGTATCGGGGGGGGCGGAGGGTTCTTCGGAAGACCGTTCGGACGGTTCCGAGAGCGGCTCCGGCGGGCGACCTCGCGGGCGCGATGGTGTATAGTCTCCGGCCATTATGGAAAGCGAAGGCGCGAAAAAAGTCTCGGAGAACCTCGAAGAGAGGGTAGGGGAGCTCGAAAAGATCGCCGACTCGCTCGGCGATGTCCCGGATGAGGAGATCGTCGAGACCCTCGACCGGGCGGTGGGACTTCTCGGGGAGATAAACGCCCGGATCGAGTCCGGCCTCGACGAGGCGGCGGGCGAGACCCGCGAGCTCGGCAGCCTCCTTGACGGGGTGAGCTTCGGCCCCTTCGACGAGACGCTCGAAGAGTTCGAAAAGCGCGAGAGGGAGCCGGATGGCCCCGGAGCGTAAGGAGCAAAGTCTCGCCGAGCGGGTCGCCGAAGCCGCGCTCCTCGAAGGGGATTTCATCCTTTCGAGCGGCGAGCGGAGCGATTTCTACGTGGACAAATACCTCTTCTCCACCGAGCCGGGGCTCCTCCGGGATCTCGCGTCGGAAATCGCCGCCTCGCTCCCCGAAGGCGTGGATCGGCTCGCGGGGGTGGAGCTTGGGGCCGTCCCGCTCGCCGCCGCGGCTTCGCTCGCGAGCGGGCTTCCATACGTCATCGTGAGGAAGGGCGCGAAGGAGTACGGGACGGCCAAAAACGTCGAGGGAAACCTCGAAGCGGGGGAGAAGGTCGTCCTCATAGAAGACGTGGTTTCGACCGGGACGCAGGCTGTGGCTGCCGCCGAAAAGCTCGTCGAAGGCGGGGTCGAAGTCGAGCGCATCGTGGCGGTTTTGGATCGCCGCGAGGGTGGGGTGGAGGGGCTTCTCGGAGCTTTCGAGTTTCGATCCCTGCTTAAAATAGGGGATTTGAGGGTAGTCAAAGGAGATTGAGGCGTTATTGTATCTTTGATATATTCCCCCGAAGCTGGAGGGGAAAAGGAACGAAAGCAACAAGGAGGTATAGGAAGTGAACAAGACGGATTTGATCCAGAAGATAGCCGATGAGACGGGCGGCTCCAAAAGCGATGCCCAAAAGCATTTCGACGCTTTCACCGAAGTCGTGAAGAGCGAGCTTAAATCGGGCGGCGCCGTGCAGATCACGGGCTTCGGCAAATTCTACGTACAAGAGCGCGACGCGCGTCAGGGAATCAACCCGCAGACGAAGGCGAAGATAAACATCCCCGCCTCGAAGGTTCCGAAGTTCACCGCCGGAAACGCACTCAAGGACTCCATCAAATAACGGAACCCAAGCTGACGCACCGAAAGCGGCGCGGAACTCCATCCGCGCCGCTTTTTCTTCCCCCGGAGGAATTCTGAAAGCCCTCGTAGACTCGGCTCGAAGAAAGAAGAGCGTCCTCGTGGCCGGCCTCGACCCGGCTCCGAACCGCCTCCCCGAAGAACTCGGGGGCATGGCCGAGATCGAAGCCGTCCGCTCGTTTTGCCTCGGGATTTTGGAGGCTGCCGCGCCGTACGCGGCGGCGGTGAAGATACAGTCGGCGTACTTCGAACGTCTCGGAATTGAGGGGACGAAGATATACGCCGAGATCATAAAGGCGGCCACCGACCTCGACCTCCCCACCATCGCCGACGTGAAGCGCGGCGACATCGGAAGCACGGCGGAGGCATACGCCGAGGCGCACCTCCGAACCTTCGGGGCGACGTGCGCGACCGTGAACCCGTACATGGGGGCCGAGGCCGTCGAACCTTTCCTCGAAGAGGCACGGAGCCTCGACCGGGGGGGCGGAGCGTTCGTCCTCGCCTCGACCTCGAATCCGTCGTCATCGGCTTTCGGGGAGTCGGTCTCGCCGCCGCTCCACGAGGCGGCGGCCCGTCTCATAGCCGAGCTAGGCCGCCGCACCGAGGGCGGATACACCGACGCCGGGGCGGTCGTCGGGGCCACCCGCCCGGAAGCCGGGGCGAAGGTGCGGGAGATGTTGCCGGAAGCCCTCTTCCTCGTGCCGGGCTATGGTACGCAGGGAGGGGGGGCTTCCTCGGTGAGGCCGCTCCTCGACGGGTGGGACGGCGGAGTCCTCGTGAACAGCAGCCGAGAAATACTTTACGCCTACGAAAAGTCCGGCGGAGAATACCGAGAGGCCGCCGCGAAGGCGGCGAAGGAGGCCCGCGACGAGCTTCGCTCCATCGGGGCGAGGCTATGATAGCGCGTCCGTCCAAAAAAGGAGTATTCACGGACGACGACGCTCCGTAGAGACCACGTCTCTACGGACATGTTCCATCGCTTGACCGCACGAATCGGCTCAATAAAGGTGTGTGAGCCCGACTATGAGGACGACTATGGAGCCGATCGCGACGGCGGCTCCGAAAATCTGGACTATGGCTTCCCTCGTCATGGTATGTCCTCTCTTCGTTCGGTCAGTTGCGGCTTTCGAGGAGGGCTTGTATTTCCTCTTCGAGCTGTTCTTCGTTTTCTGGATAATAGCCGTTTTGGACGAGGCGGACTCTTCCGTCTTCGATGAGGAACAGGCGCGGCACCCTTTTCACGTTGTATTCCGAGGTGAGCTTCCCCGTCCTGTCTTGGAGGACCTCGTAGGCGATGCTCTCGTCGTTGGGCGCGCTGTTCACGTACACGACGGCGAACTCGATGTCCTCGCCGGAGTATTCCTGTGCGAGATCCTCGAATCCGACCCTCGCCTGGTTCGACTGCCCGTTGAGCGTGCTCAAAAAGACGAGCACATAAGCCCCCTCCTCCGAAAGCTCGAACGAGCCGCCCTCCTCGCTCGGCACGGTGAACGGCGGGGCAACCTCCCCGATGTTCGGCGAAGGCTGCGGGAGCGTCAAAGACCCCGTACCCGTTTCCGCGCTCCCGAAGGAGCGGTACGAAACGGCGAGAACCGCCACGAGAACCGCGACTATGACGAGGCGCCTCACAGAGACTCGGGATTTTGAAGGGAACTCACGTCGCCCGCGATTATATCTTGTGTCGCCTCGCTTGCGGAAAGCCCCGAACCTCGCCGCATTCTTCCCTCCGAGACACTATAATCCCGTGCGGTTTTGGATTTTTACCGCGCAAAATTCGCCCTCGTCGTTTGCCTCGCTTCGGCCTTCATGGCTTCGGCGGGGTTCGGGGCGGCGTACGCGCAGGAATCCACGCCCCCGCCGGAGGTCGCCGCCGAAGCGTGGGCCATAGCCGACCTCCAAAGCGGCGAGATGCTCGCCGGGGAGAACGCCGACGAGCCGCTCCCGACGGGTTCGACGAGCAAAATGATGACCGCGCTCACGGCTCTGGAAATGGTCGAGGCCGGGGAAGCCTCCCTCGACGATGAAGTGGTCGTCTCCGCGGACGCGGCGGCATACGCCACCCCGGAATACAGCAACGCCGGACTCGTGGCGGGGGACGTATTGAGTGTTCGGGAGCTTCTCGTCGGAACTCTCGTCCCGTCCGGCAACGACGCGGCGTACGCCCTCGCGGAGCATCTCGGTGGCGGAGAGGGCGAGGAGAGCGTGAACCGGTACGTCGAGAGGATGAACGCGCTTTCGGAAGAACTCGGCCTCGAAGAGACGAGCCTCGACAACGTTACGGGCCTCGACTCCGGGGAGCATTATTCGAGCGCGGGGGATCTCGCGCTCATGGCTCGGGCCGGGTTCGAGCACGACCTCTTCCGGGAAGCGGTCGCCATGGAATCCGCGACCATATCCACCCCCGAGCGCGAGATCCCGCTCGTCGCGACGAACGACCTCCTCGTTTTGTATCCGCTCGCGACCGGGGTGAAGACCGGGACGACGCCGGGGGCGGGGCCGAGTCTCGTCTCCTCCGCCGCCTCGGGGAACGAGTCATACGTCTCGGTCATCCTCGGAACCCAAACGGACCGATACGCCGACGCGGTGGCGATGCTCGAGTACGGCTTCGCCGCGTTCGAGCGACCCGCGCTCATCGCCGAAGGAGAGCGATACACCGAAACGGATGCTCCATACCGCCGCGACGAGACGGTGCCGCTCGTCGCCGCCGAGGATGTCGAGTGGGTCGTCGGAGCCGCCTCCGAAGTCGAGAGGGAGGTCTCCGTGATGGAAGAACTCCCCGACTCGGCGGGGCGGGGCGACACTCTCGGCGAGGTCGTTTTGACGGTGGACGGCGAGGTGGTGGGGGAAAGCCCGCTCGTCGCGGGAAGGGGGTATGAGGAGGCTCCTATATGGCAGCGGGCGTGGTTCTCGGTTTCCGGGCTGTGGCAATGAGTTCGGTTCGGCGGGCGGTTTTGGCGTGCGGTATTTCGGTGGGTTATCATTCGTGTGGAGTGAACACGAAACAGGGAGGGGAAATGCCCGGATATCTTGTGGACGAAGGTGGAGAGAGGACGCACGCGGTCTTGCCGCTCGACGAGTACGAGCGACTCAAGAAAGTCGAGGAGAGACTCGAGAGCGTTCGCGGGTACGCTATGGAGATGATCACGGCCATGAGTGAAGAGGGGAAGGCCGAGGGATCGGCGGCGGATCAAAGCGCGGCCTCCGAGCATGGCAAATACCGTGGCGAGGACAACGGCGAATCCGGTGAGCATCAAGAAGAAAGAGCGTGGTACCAGCGAACCTGAAATTTTCCTTCGGCGAGGCTGCGGCATGGATCGAGCCGGACGGTTGTGCGGTGCTCGGCAAAGCCGGCGGAGTCCTCCGGCGATTTGGTTACGGGGGGAATGGCTCTCCGTCGAGTCTGAGAGGACGGTGAGACCGTGATCCTGACCGTCACCCTCAACGCCGCCGTGGCTCGCACGCTCGTGGCTCCGAGCCTCACCCTCGGACACCGCCACCGCGCCCCCCAAAGCGTCACCCTCGCGGGCGGCAAGGGCATAAACGTCGCGAGGAGCCTCCGCACCCTCGGTGTCCCCGTTCTCGCGACGGGTCTCGCCGGGGGGCGCAACGGGGATGCGATCCGCGACGGGCTTTCGGAGGCGGCGATACCCTTCGACCTCGTGGAGATCGAAGGTTCCTCGCGGACTTCGATCGCCGTCATAGACCCGATGGCGGGAACCGAGACGGAGATAAACGAGTACGGCCCGGAGGTGAGCCAGGCCGAGGCGAGGGAGTTCTCCCGCCGCTTCGAGCACCTCATGGAATACGCGACGGCGGTCGTCTTCGCGGGGAGCCTCCCGCCGGGATTCGACGAGGGGTTCTTCACCGGACTCGTGTCGAAGGCCCGCGAGCGCGGCCTCTTCACCGTCGTGGACTCGACCCCGACGGTTCTCAAAGCCGCGCTGAAAGCGAACCCCTCGCTCGTCAGCCCGAACCGCGGCGAGGCCGAGAGCGTCGCGGGCTTCGACTTCATCGAGGAGGAGGATTTCCCGCGCGGGCTTTCGCGCCTCTCGGAGCTTGGCGCACAGAGCGCGTGCATCACATCGCCGGAAGGACATTCGTACTTCGCATTCGAGGCGAGAATCGCCTCGGCGCTCGCCCCGGTCGTCGAGAGGGTCTCGACCATCGGGAGCGGGGACGCGTACCTCGCGGGGCTTCTCGCCGGGCTTCTCCACCGAAAGCTCGGCCCCGTGGACTCCGTCCGGCTCGCCGCCGGATGCGCCGCCGCAAACGCCGAATCCCTCGGGGCCGGAGCCTTCGACCCCGCCCACGCCGAAGAACTCGCCGAGGAGGTTCGAGTGGAACTCACGTCGAGGAATTTGCAGGAAGATCCGGCGTAGCGGCTCGCTTCGCTCGCCAGCTTGTCAGCTTGTGGGCGGGTCTCCGAAGGAGAGTCCATACGGGTGTAAAATACTCGGGTTGTGAAAACGTCATATTCGATGGAGGTAGATTTTCATGGCGGTCAATGAGGTAAGCGACGCGACGTTCAAGGACGAGGTGCTCGGCTCGGAGAAGCCGGTGATCGTTGATTTCTGGGCGGAGTGGTGCCAGCCTTGCAAAAGGATAGCCCCCGTCCTCGACGAGATGAGCGAATCGCGCGAGGATGTGCGCTTCGTCAAGCTCAACGTTGACGACAACCCGACCACGACGCTCAATTACAGCATCACGAGCATCCCGACCGTCGCCCGCTTCGAGGGGGGGCAGATCACGAACCAGGCCGTCGGCGCTCTGCCGAAGGCGCAACTCTCGGAGCAACTCGGGCTTTAACGAGGCTCCGGCGAGGCGGTCGTCCGAGGTCGCTTTGGCGATTGCTTCTCGCAACTCTTACGGTTACAATCCCTCGCGGAGAAATTCCGGGGAGATTACAGCCGGAAGTTTCGTTTGTCCGTGGAAAGTCGAAAGGAAAGAGGAGGCACCAATATGAACTTCAAGCCACTCGGAGACAGGGCGCTTTTGAAGCAGCTCGAGCGCGAGGAGACGACCGCCAGCGGCATCGTCCTCCCCGACACCGCCAAAGAGAAGCCCCAGACCGCCGAAGTAGTCGCGGTCGGAGACGGCGAGGAAGTCAAGGTCAAGAAGGGCGACGTCGTCGTCTTCGCCAAGTACTCGGGAACCGAGATATCCCTCGACGGGACGGATTACATGATCCTCGACGCCGACGACATCCTCGGCATCGTCGAGGACTAATAATCTGGAAGCCGTTTTACGGCAGCGAAGCGCCGGACGCCCCCAACCGCCCGGCGCTTCGCAATTAAACTGGGTTTATGGAACGAACGAATACATGGGACATCGTCGAATGAGGGTACTCAAGGCCGGGAACCGCGGTCGCGAGGTCGTTGACCTCCAGACCCGCCTCCAAGCCCTCGGCCTCGACCTCGGCAGCCGCGGCATTGACGGCGTTTTCCGTGATGAAACGATGGCCGCCGTGAAAGCCTTTCAGCAAAGAGTCGGTATTTTGGCGGACGGTCGCGTCGGCCCCATAACCTGGCGCGAACTCGTCGAAGCCGGGTACCGCCCCGGAGGCCGCCTCCTTTATCTCCGGCAGCCGCCCTTCCGGGGCGAGGATGTCGTCGAGCTTCAGCGGATGCTCAACGACCTCGGCTTCGACCCCGGCGCGGTGAACGGCCTCTTCGACTCCCGAACCGCCCACGCGCTCCGCGATTTCCAGAGGAACACCGGGCTTCAGCCCGACGGCGTCGTGGACGGGGAGGTCTTCAAAACCATCTCCACCTTCGCCGCCCAAACCCTCGGAACCCACCAAATTCCCGACAAAAACAACGGGTACTTCCCCGGTGATCTCTTCGACGGAACCATCGTCATAGACGCCGCGCACGGCGGGCGCGACCGAGGATACGAAACCCCGGACGGCGTCGTCTCGGAGGCCGACCTCAATTTGGCGATAGCCCACTCGCTCGCGGAGATCCTCCCCGCCCGCGAAGTCCTTCTCACCCGGAGCGGCGACGAAGAGGTGTCGGCGGCGGACCGAGCGTTCCTTGCCAATTCCTCCGGGGCAAAGATGGTCGTCTCAATCCACCACGCCGCGCACGCTTTCCCGGATGCCGACGGCACGGCCTCCTTTTATTTCGAACGTCTCGGGTACCGCTCCCACCGGGGTCGCATGGCCGCCACATACATCCAGCGCGGCGTCAGCCAGGCTCTCGGGACGTGCGACATCGGGGAGTTCGGACGCTCGTACGACGTGCTTCGGGAGACGAACATCCCGGCAGTCCTCCTCGAAACCCTCCACCTCACGAATCCGAGGGAGAGGGAGATCGCCTCCGACCCGTACTATCCGACCGCCGCCGCCGAAGCGATAGCCGGGGCGATGGAGTTGTACGCGGGCCGGGACGCGGCTTTCATCGCTGTTTGAAGGTTTCAGGCATCAGGTTTCAGGCATCAGGTTTCAGGCATCAGGAAAAGCGTTATGGCGATTGGATTTCCCGTGTTCGATTTCCGGCGGTGGGGAGGCGAGAAAGCCGCTCCCTTCGGTCGAAAAAGCTGAAGCCCGAAGCCTGAAACCTGAAGCCCGCCTGATATAATCAGGCGCTCAGTCGGGACGTAGCGCAGCCTGGTAGCGCGCCTCGTTCGGGACGAGGAGGTCGGAGGTTCGAATCCTCTCGTCCCGACTTTTTCTTTTTAGGCATCAGGTTTCAGGCCACAGGCTTCAGGTTTTCTTTT
The DNA here is from genome assembly GCA_013697825.1 of Rubrobacter sp. Classification (GTDB taxonomy): domain Bacteria; phylum Actinomycetota; class Rubrobacteria; order Rubrobacterales; family Rubrobacteraceae; genus JACCWD01. The sequence continues at coordinate 15,688 of JACCWD010000122.1, read as the reverse complement.
TGGATGGACTATCCATTCTCGCTTCAGCGATTCTCGTCAAAAACGTGCTCCGAACTACCGGATGCTTTTGCGGGCACCGGCAGCGGCGATCAAGGTTTTTCCTGATGCCTGAAGCCTGAAGCCTGATGCCTACGGATCGAGGCCGAACTGCTCCGCTTGACTCAGCCGCTCGACGACCATTTCCTCTTCCATCCATAAATTCCCGTTCGCGTATGCCCCGCCTTCGAGGCGTATGAAGTCGGAGTCGAAGCGCGAGGTTCTTTCCATGCTTTGGTATCCGGTTCTTTCGTCGAGTTCGCCCTCGAACACGACATCGAGGTGGCCTTCGCCCGAGACGGCTCCTCCGGGGGTGTCGGCCTCGAAGGATCTCGGCTCGACGGAGAGTTCGTAGCCTTCGATGCTCCCGTCCGGCGGGTTCACTCTGTCCACGACATATCTCATCCTCACGGGTTCCCCTTCGAGGTTCGGGAAGGCCGGGGGCATCTCGCCCGTCCACGTGTCTCCGGAGCGGAACGAACCTTCCGGCAACGGGGGGAAGAGGTGGCGTATGACCGACTCGACCGAGATGAGCGGCACCGGGGCTTCGAGAAGCTCCTCGTCGCCCTCGACGCCCGTGGCGACCCCCGGAGACCCGAAGCGAACCGTCGCCCCGCTCCCGGCGAGTCGACCGAGATTCAACGCGACAGGCTCCCCGAAAGCGTCCCTCACGTTCGCGGCCAGATAAAGCGTCTCGACCTCGACGGAGGAGTCCGAGGCGGGGGAAACCCGGAAGGCCGCCGTCATCTCCGTCGCCGCCTCGAGGTCGGAGACGGCTCCGGAGAACCCGCTCTCCGCCGACGCGCTCACCCGGTACACCGTCGGGGAGTCCGGCTCCCACCCGAGGTCGAGCGCGGGCGGCGGCCCCCCGCACGAGGAAAGGAAAACGATGAGAAGCACGACGAGAAACAGGAGCCGCTTCGCGGGCGGCTTCGCCGCCGTTTTTAGTTTTTGGTTCTTAGTTTTTAGCCAAGAACCAAGAACCAAAAACCAAAAACCGGAGCGACCGAAGGGAGCGACCCAGCGAAGCGACCTCATAGCCCGGCCTTCTCCGCCTCCTCCAAAAGCTCGCCCCAGTCGCTGTAAAGATTCTCGAGGGCGCCTTTGAGATCCCGGTGCTCCGCGATCACGTCCTTCGACCTCTTCCCGTCGGAATATAGCTCGGAGGTCGCGAGTTCTTTTTCGAGGCGGCTCACGCGGCGCTCGGTGGCGTCGATCTCACCCTCCACGGCGATGAGGCGCGAGGCGAGGATGCTCTCCTCTTTGCTTTGCCCCGGTCGTATCCGTTGCCGGGGACGCCTTTTCCTCCCGTTTCCGCTCTCGGCTTCGTCGAGGCGGCGGTACGAACGATAATAATCGTAGCCGCCGGGATAATTTATGAGCCGCTTCCCCTCGAGCTCGACGATGCGCGTGGCGAGCCTCCGCAAAAAATAGCGGTCGTGCGAGATGAAGAACATCGTGCCGGGGTACGAGGCGAGAGCCTCCTCCAAAGCCTCCCTCGCCGGAATGTCCAAATTGTTCGTCGGCTCGTCGAGGAGGAGGAGGTTCGCGTCGCTCATCACGATCTCCGCGAGCGAGAGCCGATTCCGCTCCCCGCCCGAGAGCGAGGCGACTTTCTTGAAAACGTCCTTGCCGGAGAAGAGGAACGCTCCGAGGAGGTCGCGGGCGTCCGCCGGGTCGAGACCCGTTTTGTCGCGCACTTCGTCCATGAGGGTTTTGTTGTCGTCGAGGCGGGCGAGTTGCTGATCCTGATACGCCGGAACCACGTTATGCCCGAGCTTCACCGAGCCATCGTCCGCGTCGAGTTCCCCGGTCAAAAGCCGCATAACGGTGCTTTTCCCCGTCCCGTTCGGCCCGAGGAGGGCGACCCGCTCGCGCCGCTCGACGACGAGGTTCATGTTTTCGATGAGCGTCTCTTCGGCGTCGTCGTGGGAATATTGTGTGCCGTCGAGCTCGAGGACGACGCGGCCCGCCCTCGCGGTTTCGCCGCCGAGGTCGAGCTTCATGTTCTTGTGTCGCTTTCCGGGAGCCTCGACCTTCTCCATCCGGTCGAGCATTTTTTGCTTCGCCTTCGCCTGTTTCGCCTTCGTATTTTTCGCGCCGTATTTCGTTATGAAGCGTTCGAGTTGCGCGCGGCGCTCGGAGTCGGCCTTCGCCTTTCGGGCGAGGAGTTCGTCGCGGGCCTCTTTTTGCTCGACGTATTTCGAGTAGTTTCCGGTGAAGCGGGTCAGTTTTCCTTCGTCGAGCTCGATGATGGAATCCGAGACGGCGTCGAGGAAGTATCGGTCGTGGGAGACGACGAGGATCGCGCTCTTCGCGTTCTTCACGAAGGTTTCGAGCCACTCGATGGCCCGGAGGTCGAGGTGGTTCGTCGGCTCGTCGAGGAGGATGAGATCCGGCTCTTCGAGGAGGAGCCTCGCGAGCGCGATGCGGCTTTGCTCGCCGCCCGAGAACGATCCGACCGGGCGTTTCCACTCCTCCGGGTCGAAGCCGAGGCCGGAGAGCGTCGAAGCCGCCCTCGCCCGGTATCCGTAGCCGCCGTCGCGCTCGAAGCTGCTTTGGAGGCGGCCATACTTCGAGAGAAGCGCGTCCGAAGGGTTCTCCGCAAGCTCCGCCTCGACCTCCTTGAGTTCGCGTTCGCGCTTCATGAGCGGCTCGAAGGCGGAGATGATCTCCTCTTCGACGGTGAGTTTGCCGCGTTCTCCGGCGTAAAGACTTTGCGCGGTCATGCCGACCTTCGCGTTGTTCACGTACTCGACGGAGCCGGAATCGGGGCGAAGTCGGCCGGAGAGGAGTTCGATGAGGGTCGTCTTCCCGGCTCCGTTCCGACCGACCATCCCGATCTTCTCCCCGGCCTCCACGGCGAGGGTCGCCCCGGAGAGGACCTTTACGTCCCCACCGTGGTACTTCACGAGGTTGCTTGCGATAATCACTTTCATGGTGTTCGTTCTTTCCGGTCTTCGCCCGACCGTATGCCGGGCGCAAAGTGGATATTTTATACGCAATCCGGGCGAAGGCGAAATACCGGGAGCCGGGCGGCGCTCGCTCCGCTCGGAAAGACCGGGAGTCGGGGTGTTCCCGACTTTCTTTCTTTCGACACCTTCGCTTCCGCGCCCGGTAGACTCTCGCCGGACTCGACCGGATGCGTTGGCGACGCGGATCTCCGCCCCTCGCCTTTCCCGACTCCCGACTCCCGAAGCGGAGGGACGAAGGCGAAGCCGAAGGAGCGGAGCGCCTCCCGACTCCCGGCGAGCGAAGCGAGCGTGAACGACCCACTCACGCCGGAAGAGCGCGACGAACACGAACGAGACCTCATCGCCTTCTCCGACCGCGAACTCGATCTTTTGGGGGACATCCGGGGACGGAACGTTTTATACGCGGGCGGGACTTCGCCGTTGTGGATCGAGGGTTTGGCGGAGAGGATCGGGAAATATGGTTCCCTCACCGTCCTCGACCTCGACGGGGAGGGAATATCGGAGGCGCGGAATTTATTCGATGACGGAGAGCTTCCGGCCACTCCTCGATTCGTCGTCGGCGACGTTTTCGATCCACCTTTCGAGCGCGGCTCTTTCGACCTCGTGTATTCCTCCGGCCTCCTCCACGAACTCGATGTGTCAGAGAGGGATGTCGGTGGGGCGTTGTCCGCTTTGGCGAACGCTCTCCGCTCCGGCGGGCGGCTCGCGATGAGCGATTTCGTGGATGATGTGGAGGCCGCGCAGATCGAGGACGAGGCCATCGAGGCGGAGCTTCTTCACCTCGCGACCGGAGCCGAGCTTTTCGGCGTCGGCGATTCGACGCGAATTCTCGACATCCTCGAAGGCGCTTTCGCGCTTTACGGCCATTCGCTCCACCCGCCGTTCGAGATACGCCACCTCGACAAGCTCTTCCTCGCCGAGCCGGAACCCGCCGAACTCGATACCCTCGTCCCGGACGACGCCAAACGCATCCGCCACCGTCGGGAACGGCTTCGAGAGCGGGTGAAAGCGGAAGGATACACCCGTCCGGCGACTCTCTTTTTCGACATCACGCACACGTGACGGGAACCGTTCGGCGAAAGCGTCGCACTTGAAATATAAATTACGAAAATACGTGATTTAGGTGATGTGTACGGCGGCGTGCGATGGCATTGTTCGAGCCATAAACAGCGAATGGCTCGCGGCTTTCACCGGGGCGGGAAGGAGAGAGGAATGTCGGGACACAGGCTGGTTCGAATTGGGGGGGTCGCGGCGATAATCGCGGGCGCATTGTTTTTGCTCGAGGACGTGTGGGGGCTTGTGGACTTTCTTCGCTACGGGGACTCGGTTCCGTTCAGCGAGATCGCGCAGGCTCCTTCGTTCATGGCGTCTTCGGTGGCGTATCTCGTCGGCACTTTGTTGCTTCTTGTCGCGCTCGTCGGCCTTTACGCCCGGCAGTCGGAGGCCGCCGGTGTACTCGGAGTAGGTCGGTTTTCTGGCCGCGCTCGTCGGGACGGGGATGCTCGTCGGGATAATGTGGACGATCGCCTTCGTCGCGCCGAGCGCGGCGGTCGAGGCTCCCGCCTTCCTCGACGCCGAGCAGGTAGCGGGGCCGGTGGATATGGGGTTCATGATCTCGGGTCTGGCCGTCGCCCTCGGGTGGGCGCTCTTCGGAGCCGCCACGTTCCGGGCGAATGTGTATCCGCGTGCGGCCGCCATCGTCCTCGCGCTCGGCGCGCTCCTCGCCGCCGCGCCGTTTCCGGCGACCACGTTGCTCTTCGACCTCGCGGTGGTGTGGATGGGTGTGATCACAGTCCGCTCGCTCGCGACCGAACCTTCCGCCGAACCGATGGAGGCACAGCCGCAAGCGTAAAAATAGCCACGCGAAATACCGAAAGCCGGGGCGACCAAACCCCGGCTTTTCGCCGCCGGATACTTTGGCTATCTCTCCAAAATGATCGTCACCGGCCCGTCGTTGACGAGCGACACATCCATCATCGCCCCGAAACGCCCGGCGAGAACGGAGGAAACGCCCGCCTCGCGGAGCCTCCCGCAAAAATACTCGAAGAGCGGCTCGGCCACCTCGGGGCGGGCCGCCTTTATGAAGCTCGGACGCTTTCCCTTTTTCGTGTCTCCGAGGAGGGTGAACTGAGAGACGGCGAGGACTTCGCCGCCGGTTTCGAGGACGCCGAGGTTCATCTTCCCAGCTTCATCGTTGAAAACTCGGAGTCCCGCGACCTTCTCCGCGAGCCAGTCAGCTTCGGCTTTCGAGTCGCCCTCCGTGACTCCGACGAGAAGGAGGAGTCCCGCCCCGATCCCCGAGACGAGTTCCCCGTCCACCGAGACGGAGGCTTCTTTGACTCTTTGAAGGATGATCTTCATGGGCTATGGAAGACGGCGATTTTCACGAAGGTCGCCTCACAGCCACGCCGACGAACACATCATCCGATTCCCGCCGCCCCATAAAAGCTGACAAGCGAAGCGTGCCAACGGCTGACGAGCGCGAAGCGAAGCAAAGCGCGTGCGCGGCGAAGCCGCCCGGCGAGCCGCTTCATATCGGCTGCCGCCCGGCGTATCCGGCGTGGATCTCATGCCAGTATTCGACCCGCTCCTCTGGCGGATGCCAGCAAAGGAAGACGACCCGCCCCTCCTTCTCGTGGGGGAAGTCGAGGAGTCCCATGTCGAGATCTTTGAGGACGACGCCGAGTTCGCGGATGCGCTCTATGGACGAATAAAGTTTGTACGCTTCGACACCGTACTCCGAGCCGATTTTGCCCCCGCCGTTCGATATGGAGGAGTTTATGATCGGCTCCATGTGCGGAGCTTTTTCTCTCATGGCGTCGCGGTGGACGGCCACATCTTCGAGGAATTCTTCCAGTTTCGGGAGGAGTTCGTTCGCCTCTTCGACGGTGAAGAGTTTTTGGAAGGAGGGTTCCACCTCGCCGCGTCCGCCGGGCTATCTTCCGGCGGCGAGGCGTTCGGCGAGCATGTTCGGGAGTCCGGCGTCGCGGATCTTCGCCTGCGCCTTCTCGATGTCGTACTCGACGAAGCGGTATGCGACGAGCGGGCTGGGTACGATGCCGTTCGCGCTCTCGGCGGGCTCCACGAGGACGTACGAGGCAAAGGTGTCGCCGTCTCGGGGCTGTCCGACGGAGCCGGGATTGAGGAGGTGCGGGCCGCCGTCCGCGAGGTCGAGTGCGCGGTCTTCCTCCAGCGAGCCTCCGAGCGGGGGCGGGGCGACCGCTTTCACGTGGGTGTGTCCGAAAAAGCAGATCGGCACGCTTTCGTACTCGCTCTTCAAAATGGCGAGGTTTTCCTGCGCGGAGACCCTGTTTATGATGTACTCGTCGGGGTTGCGGATGGAGCCGTGGACGAACATTGCGCCGCGGGTCTGCATCATGCGCGGCCTGTCGCGGAGGAACGCGGCGTTCTCCTCCGAGAGGACTTCGCGCGTCCACAAAACCGCCGCCGCCGCGACCGGGTTGAACCAGTCGAGGTTCGTCGCGAGGTCGGTCACGGCGAGGTCATGGTTGCCGGATATCGTCGGCATCGCGGCTTCGCGCACGATGTCCGTGCATTCGTTGGGGGAGGCTCCGTAGCCGATGACATCGCCGAGGCAATAAACTCGCTCGATGCCTTCGGGGATGTCCTCCATGACTGCTTGGAGGGCTTCGAGGTTTCCGTGGATGTCGGAGATGACAGCGTACATAATTTCAGGTCGCGCTAGTATATCAGTCTGTTCGAGGCTGTCGAAGCGGCGGATTTGCGGTAAGATCCAATGGAATTTTCCCTGCGCGGGCCTGTAGCTCAGGGGATAGAGCACTGGTTTCCGGTGCCAGGTGGCGGAGGTTCGAATCCTTCCAGGCCCGCTCTTTTTTTCGGATGTTTCCTCACCGTCTCGCCGGGTACAAACCCACGTAGCAACGATGGCTAACTAAGGAGGAGCGACCATGGCTGGTTTGGCCGACAAAGCGAAGAAGGCCGTAAGCGGGGGCACGAAGGGCGACAAGGGCAAAGGCTCCGGTAAGGGCAAGAAGGGCGGAGGAGCGTCCTCGAAGGGCGGATCGCCCGTAGAGAAGGCCGCGAAGAAGATCCTCAAGTAATACGAACTAGAACGGGCATCATCCGATGGACTAGGCCGGGGCGGCATCTTGCTCCGGCCTTTTCACGCTCGCTTCGCCTCCGGCTTCGCACCCCTCGGGTTTACTCCGTTTCCCCTTCCGCGCCTTCCTCTTCGTCCTCGATCGCGGCGGCGGAGTTCGCTTTGAAGACGAGTATTTTGCCGCGCTCGGGGAAGTCTATGAGCGTCGCGTCGCCGGGGAGGGCGACTTGCTCTCCGACGAGATCCTCGGCTTCTACAACGTCGGACATGTCCACTTCGACTTCGAGGATGTACCCGGTTCCCTCGCTCTCGGCTTTTCCGCCCTCGTCCCTCCGGAGCCTTCCTTCGAGATATGCCATCTTCGTCCCTTTCGTGTTTGACGCGCAAAAGGGCATGGTACTCGAAACTCGCCGGAGCCGGGAGCCTCATTCCTCGCCGGGCTCCTCTCGCCGGGCCTCCTTGACCGAGCGCCGCCGCATGAGCGTGATCGCCGACCGAAGCTCCTCGGCGCGGAGGAGGTATGCGGCCGCGAGGTACGCCACGACCGATGCTCCACCGACGAGCGCGAGGATGAGGAGGCGGTCGGGGAGGCTCGACCCCGCCCCGAGGAGGTATATCCCGCCCTCCGCGACGGCGTACATGACCGCTCCGGCGACGAGTATTTTGGCGAGCGAGGCCGTTATGCGCCTCCCGTCTATGCGTCCGATGTCGCGGCGCATCGCGACGAGGAGGGCGGCGGCGAGGGCGGCGTACGAGGCGGAGAAGGAGAGGGCGACCCCGATCAAGCCGACCGTCTCGGAGAGCGCGTATCCGAGGACGATGTACAAAGCGAGGAGGCCGACGTTGAGGGCCGCCGGGGTCTTCGTGTTCTGGCGCGAATAAAAAGAGCGCACGAGGACGAAATACGCGCCGTATCCGAGGAGTCCGGCGGCGTAGGCGGCGAGGATGGGTGCCACGGAGGCTGTGTCGGCGGCTCCGAAGCCGCCGCGCTCGTAGAGGAGGCCGATGATCGGGGCCGAGAGCGCGGCCATCCCGACCGTCGCCGGGACGGCGATGAAGGCCATCGTCCGGAGGCCGAAGGAGAGGTTCTCGCGGTATCCGTCCGTGTCGCCGCGGGAGAAGCGCTCGGATAGCTCCGGCATGAGGGCGGTCGCGGTCGCGACGATGAAAACGCCGTACGGAAGCTGGAAAATGGTGAATGCATACTGGAGCTGCGCGACCCCGCCGAATCCCGATCCGAGATAGTTCGCGGCGAATTGAACGCCGACCGACGACGCGACGAAGACGAGCATCGGGGCCGCGAGGCGCCCCGCCGAGGCGAGGGCCGGGTGCGAGACCCTCATCCGGGGCCGGTACCCGAGCCGCCACACCGTCGGGAGGAGAACCGCCGACATCGCCGCCACCCCGAGCGTCGTGCCGACCGCGAGGATGTATATCGCGAGTTCGGGATTCCGGCCCGCGACGAGCGCGTACGCGCCGAGGGTGGAGATGACGACTACGTTGTTCAAGACGGGGGCGATGGTCGGGAGGAAGAAGCGGCGGTGGGTATTCAATATCCCGATCGCCAAAGCCCCGGCACCGTAAAAGAAAATCTGGAGCGCGAAGACCCGGAACATGAGGACGGCGAGTTCGGTCGTCCTTTCGGACTCGAAGTTCGTGGCGAGGTTCACGAGCGGGGAGGCGAAGGCGACCCCGGCTATGGACACGAGGGCGAGGAGGGGGAGGATCACGGTCGCCAAAGCGCCCGCGAGGTTCCGGGCGTCCTCCTCGCCGTGGTTCGCGAGCCGCGAGACGAGGAGCGGGATGAAGATCGAGGAGAGGAGTCCGCCCATAAAGAGTTCATAAATCTGGTTCGGCAGCACGTTCGAGAAGGCGTAGGCGTTGGCGACGACTCCGGTTCCGAGGATCGAAGCCTGAACCGCCACCCGGATGAAGCCCGTTATGCGCGATACGGTCGTCGCGACGGACATCGAAAGTATGGATCTCAGAATGGATGCCACCCAAAGGATGTTACACGCACATACCGCGAAGTGCCGGGAGCCTCCGGGCCTCGCCAATCTGCCTCGGTGTTCAAAGCCCCTCGGCGCGAGATGCTTTGCGTTTATAATCTGCCCCTTCGTGAAAGGTGCAGCTTTGCTGGAGAGCGTGATGGGAACGATCGAGAGGCTTCGGGACGATATATGACCATGCCCAATTTCCTCGTGGTCGGCGCGGCCAAGTCCGGGACGACCGCCCTCTACAAATACCTCGGACAGCACCCGGACATATACATGAGCCGCTACAAAGAGCCGCACTTCTTCGCCTTCGAGGGGGAGAGCCTCGATTTCCGGGGGCCGCGCGACGCGGCGATGATGCGCTTCATGACCATAAACGACCCGGATGAATACCGGGCTTTATTCGACGGGGCCACGACCGAATCCGCCATCGGCGAGGCGTCTCCGATGTATTTGTATCTTCCGGGGGCGGCGGAGAATATAAAGCGCCACGTACCGGACGCGAAGCTCATCGTCGTCCTCCGAAACCCCGCCGACCGGGCGTACTCGAACTTTCTCCACATGGTCCGCGACGATCGCGAGCCGTGCGCGGAGTTCGAAGACGCCCTCGCCGACGAGCCGAGGCGCATCGAGGAGAATTGGTACGCGAGCTGGCACTACAAACAAATGGGCTTTTACCACGACCATTTGAAAAAATACTTCGATCTGTTCGACCGCGAGCAGATACGAGTGTATCTCCACGAAGACCTCAACTTTGACACGATCCCCACTTTGCAGGATATCTTCCGTTTCCTCGGTGTGGATGACACTTTTGTCCCCGACGTTTCGGTGAGATACAACGAGTCCGGGGCGCACAAGAGCAAATCCTTGAAGAGCATCCACACGTACCTCCTCAAGCCGAACGGGCTGAAGTCGGCGGTCAAGCCGCTCATCCCGCTCCGGCTGAGGCGAAGCGTCATAGCGAGCGTCGTGGGCGGCATAAGGAACAAGAACCTCGTGAAACCTTCATATCGCGAGGACACCCGCGCGCGCCTCATCGAGGACTACCGCGAGGACGTCCTCAAACTCGAAGACCTCATCGGGCGCGACCTCTCCGCGTGGCGAAAGTGAGGCTTGTTCGTGAGGCGCTTCGCTTCGTGAGGTCGAGAATGCGACTTTACTGTCTCGCGAAGCGACGCGCCTCACGACCTCACTCTATCCGGCCACGCTCCTCCCCCGGAGGTCGGCTTCGATCTCTTCGAGGCTCCGCCCTTTCGTCTCCGTGACGAAGGTTCGGACGAAGACGAGCGCGGCGGCTCCCACGAACGCGTACCCGAGGAACACGACCCCCGGCCCGAGCGAGTCGAGGAACACGGGGAACGTTTGCGAGACGACGAAGTTCGCCGCCCAGTGGAGGAAAATCGCCACTCCCATCGCCGCGCCCCGAATTTTGAGTGGCAAAACCTCCGGGAGCATCACCCACACCACCGGCCCCCATGTCGCCGCGAACGACGTGATGAAAACAGCGAGGCACGCGAGCGTAATGATCGCCACCGGATCCGTCGGACTCCCCGGCGCGGGAAGGACGAGCGAGGAAATCCCGAGCGTCGAGAGGCTCGCGATCATGCCGAAAAGCCCGATCGTGAGGAGCGGCTTCCTCCCGATCCGGTCAATGAAGCGTATCGCCACGAGCGTCATAAGCACGTTGAGAACCCCGATGACGAGGTTCGCGAGTATCGCCGCCTGATTTCCGTACCCGACCTCCGTGAGCGTCGTCGGCGCGTAATAAATGATCGTGTTTATCCCGATGATTTGCTGAAATACCGCGAGTCCGACGGCGACGAGGAGCGCGGGCCTCACCCACGAAGCCGTGAGTTCTCGAAGCCCGCCCTCCTCCCGGCTTTCGATCTCTTTTATCTCCCGAACCTCGCGCTCGGCCTCTTCGTCGGTGCGGGTTTGGTGGAGGACGTCGCGGGCGTCGTCATCGCGGTTTTTGCTCACGAGCCACCGCGGCGTCTCGGGCATGAAGTACATCCCGACGAGGAGGACGAGCGCCGGGATGAGAGCGAGTCCGACCATCCACCGCCACGCCTCGTACGGGGCGAGGGCGGCGTTCACGACGTACGCCGAGAGGATGCCGACCGTGATCATGAGCTGGTTGAGCGCGGCGACCGCCCCCCGTATCCGCGTCGGCGCGATCTCGGACAAGTAAAGCGGAACGATGAGGGCCGCCGCTCCGACCGCGAACCCGAGGACGATCCGGAACATCACGAGAACCGCCACGTTCGGCGCGAGAGCCGCCCCCACCGCCCCGACCGAGAAGATTACGGCGGCGATCAAAATGAGCCTCCGCCTCCCGAGCGAGTCCGAGAGCGGCCCCGCGAGAGCCGCCCCGCCCATCGCCCCGAGGAGAATGCCGCTCACCACAAGCCCGTTCAAAAACGGCGTCAGACCGAGATCGCTCTCGATAAAAAGTATCGCCCCCGATATGACCCCGGTGTCATACCCGAAGAGAAGCCCCCCGAGCGCCCCAAAGAAATACACGAAGGCATTCGAACTCGTGTTCGGTGTGGAATTCGCCGTGGACATGCCTTTCCTCCCTCCCGCTCCATTTCCTTCCGCCCATCATACCCGCAAAGGACGGACACCGAACCGACGCGTATTTGACGCGGACTCCGCGCCGCAATACCGTGGAGAGGCTTTCGGAGAAAGAGGAGGAAACCATGATCCCATACCCCATCAAAATGACCGCCCACGTCCGAACATATTATTTCGGCGAACGCCTCATCCCGGAAATCCTCGGGAAGAAGGACGCGCCGGACGGCACGGTCGCCGAGACGTGGGAAATAAGCGACTATCGCGACACGACCGGAACCATCACGAACGGGGAGTACGAAGGCCGAACCCTCCACGACCTCGTCGAAGAGTTCCCGGAAGAACTCGTCGGGCGGGGATGGAGCGGGCCTCATTTCCCGCTTCTCGGGAAGTTCCTCGACGCATCGCACATACTCCCCGTCCACCTCCACGCCGACGACGACACCGCGAAGCGAAAGCACGGCGAGCCGAACGGAAAGAGCGAGGCATGGCACATTTTATGGGCCGCCGAAGGGGCGGAAATCCTCGCCGGAGTGAAGGATGGCATCGGGCGCGACGAGCTTTTCGAGGCTTTCCGGGAGCGCGAATACGAAGCGGTCATGCCGAAGCACGAGATAAAAAGCGGCGACACGGTGTATGTTCCCGGCGGCATCATCCACACCTTCGGGCCGGACACGCTCATCTTCGAAATCCAGCAAACCTCCGACCTCGGACAGAGCGTGATGCCGACCGATTTGTACGGAAACCCCCTTGACGAGGCGGCGTGGAACCGGAACATAAACGAAGCCCTCGACGAACTCAAAACGGACTTCGCTCCCCGCCCGAATCCCGGACTCCCCATCGAGGACGGGACGAACCGCCGCGTGTTTTGCTGCGCCGACTCGCACTTCGCGATGGAGCGGTGGACGCTCTTGGAGCCGCGAACGGAGCCGTCCCACACGGATCGCTTCCTCATGCTCTCGAACGTGGGGGAAGGGGATGTGGGCATCGAGTACGAAGGCGGATCGGAGCTTCTCGGTCGGGCGGAGAGTTGTGTTTTGCCCGCTGCGATGGGGGAGGCCCGCCTCTCGCCCGAGGGCGAGGCGAGCCTCATCGCGTGTTATGTGCCGGATCTCGGGCGGGATGTGATCCCGCCGCTTCGGGATGCCGGGTATTCGGATGTGGAGATTCGCTCCCTCGGAGAGGTCGGTGTGTGAGATGGGGAAGATCGTGACTCTCGGAGAGGTCGTCGCGGACATATACCGCGAGGAGAGCGCCTCGGAGGTCGAGATGCCCTTCCGCGCCCTCCCCGGCGGCGCGCCCGCGAACGTCGCCGTCGCGGCGGCGAGGCTCGGGGCGGGGGCGGCGTTCGTGAGTTCGGTCGGGAACGACCTCTTCGGGGACTTCATCATGCGCGCCCTCGACGCGGAGGGGGTCGAGACGGGTGCCGTCGTGCGCCAAAACAGCCCGATACGAACCTCGCTCGCCTTCGTCGAGGTCTTCCCCGACGGCGACCGGGAGTTCACTTTTTATCGTTCCTCGCCCGCCGCTGACGAGGAGCTTTCGCCGGATGATGTGAAGCGCGAAAGCCTCTCCGGAGCTTCCTTTGCGAACTTCGGGAGCATACCGCTCCTTTCCGAGCCGGTTCGTTCGGCGACACGCCGCTTCGCCGAACTCGCGAATGAACTCGGGGTTCCGGTCGCCTTTGACGTGAACTTCCGGGCGCATCTTTGGGAGAGCGCCGAGGCGGCTCGGAGGGTGGTGGAGCCGATGATCGGACTCTCTGACATCGTGAAGCTGAGCGAGGACGAAACCGCCCCGCTCCTCGGCGTCGAGGACATCGAAGCGGCGGCGGACGACCTCCTCGAACGAGGCGTCTCGCTCGCCCTCATAAGCCTCGGGGACGAAGGGGCTTTTTACGCCACGGAGGACTTTCGCGGAAACCTCCCCGCCTTCGAGATCGAATCGGTGGACGCGACCGGGGCCGGGGACGCCTTCCTCGCCGCCACGCTCGTCCATCTTTCGGAGACCTCGATGGACGAGGAGTCCGTGAAGGAAGCCGTCCGTCGGGGAACCGCCGCCGGGGCGGTCGCATGCACGGGATTCGGGGCGATGGGGCCGCTCCCGACGAGGGGCGAACTCGAACGGTTTATGGTGGAGCGCGGCTGACACCGCCGACTATCGCCGGACTCGGCTCACTTCGACCGGGATATCCACGAGTTTGGCGAGACGTTCCACCATCGGCGCGAGCGAGGGGAGTTCGGTGGCGGCGTGGCCCGCGTCTATGGCGGTGAGGCCGAGTGATTCGGCGAGGAGTCCGTCGTGGTAGTCGAGGTCGCCCGTTATGTATGCCTCCGCGCCGATGGCGGCGACCTCCAGTATGAACGAGCCACCCGAACCCCCGAGAACCGCGACTCGCCGTATGTCCATCCCCGTATCCGCGACGAGCCTCGCCTCGAAGCCGAGTTTTTCGGAGACGTGTTCGCGGAGTTCGTCGGGGGAGAGTCGCTCGGAGAAGTTCCCGATCCTCCCGTATCCGCATCCCTCCGGCTTTCCTTCGACGGGGTATATATCGTGGGCCATTTCCTCGTATGGGTGGGCTTCGGTGGCGGCTCGGATGGCTTCGTCGGCGAGGTGTGAGGGGACGACGGTTTCGAGCCGGATCTCGGCGACTTTTTCGAGGTTTCCACGCTTGCCGAGGTGCGGGTTCGCCGCGTCGCCGGGGAGGAAGGTTCCGGTTCCGGGGATCCGGAACGTGCAATGCGTATAGTCGCCGATGACTCCCGCCCCCGCTCCGGAAAGTGCGTCGGCGACATCCCCCACGTTCTCCTCGGGGACGAAGACGACGAGCTTTTTAAGGAAGCCTCTCGGGGAGGCGACGGAGAGCGGGCCGCGCAGTTCGAGAACGTCCGCGAGCGCGACGGATACTCCGTCCGGGGCGGCGTCGTAGCTCGTGTGGGCGGCGTATATCGTAATGCCGTTCTTTATGGCGCGGGTGAGGAGATCTCCCGGATACGAGCTTTCGTCCACGCTTTTTATCGGTTTGAAGATGAGGGGGTGGTGGAAGAGGAGGAAGTCGGCGTTCTTCTCCTCGGCTTCGTCGAGGACTTCGGGGAGCGGGGTGAGGGCGACGAGGATCTTTTGGGCTTCGGCTTTCCGGTCTCCGGTTTGGAGACCGGAGTTGTCCCATTCCTCGGCGAGGGCGGGTGGGGCGAGGGTTTCAATTTCCTTAATGACGTCTCGAACCGAAACCATATGGGGGGCATTGTACAATCGAAGGCCCATGAGTCTGCAAAACTCTCAGTACAGAGCGGCGGAGTTCCTCTCCGCGACGACGAGGCTGCCGCTCGTGGCGACCGTTCTCTTTCCGGTCGTCGGGGTGGCGGTCGGCGGGCGGGGCGGGCTTGCGTGGGGGCTTTTGTGCGTGTTCCTCACGAGCGGGCTTTCGCTCGCGTATTTGTATCGGCTCGTGCGGTCGGGGAGGGTGCGGGACGCGGGGCGGATATCGCGCTCCGAGCGGGTCGGGCCGCTCCGGGTGGTCGCGATCCTTTACGTGGTTTCGTTCCTCGTGCTCACGCTCCTCGGAGGGCCGGTGGAGCTTCGGGCGATGCTCCTCTCGTTCGCGGCGGCGACGGTTCTGTTCGTGGTTCTCACGCCGTTCACGAATCCGTCGCTCCATACGGCGGGGATCTCCGGGACGGCGATATGCGTGTCGTACATATTCGGGGCGTGGGGGGTTCCGGTCGCGCTCGCGATACTCCCGGTGTGGTGGGCGAGATCGATCCTCGACCGCCATACGCCTTTGGAGCTTGCGCTCGGGATGCTCATAGGGACGGGGGCGACGTATCTCGCGTTCGAGATGCTTGTGTGAAGCGGCTCTTCGAGCCGCGCTGTCAGCATTTCAGCGCGTCAGCCGGTCAGATTTTGTTTTTGCTGAAATGCTGAGAAGTTGACGAGCGAAGCGGGCTGACAAGCGCGAAGCGCGTGCGCGGCGTAGCCGCAAACTGTGGACCCGACGAGACTCGAACTCGTGGCCTCTGCCATGCGAA
>JACCWD010000091.1 GCA_013697825.1 Rubrobacter sp. | reverse complement strand
TGGTGGGATCTTCCGCCAAAACGCTAAGTATCTCCAAGTTGAGTTTGAATCTCCATAGCCCCGAAGAGGCGCAGGGCGTGCAGGACGGCCTCCTTCAACTGGGCCACCGAGTCATAGAAGCGGCGCGGCATGAGAAAACCTTTGAGCCTGCGCCACACGCCCTCGACGAGGTTCAGGTGCGGACAGTACGCGGGCAGGTAGAGCAGCCTGAGTCCCTCCGCCTCCCATGCGGGCCGCTTCCCCTTCACGGCCTTCGCCGTGTGGAACGGCGCGTTGTCGAGGACCACCACGACCTCCTTGCCCGAGTCCCCGGCCTCCCCGGCCAAGGCGTCCAGGTAGCGGACAACCTCCCCGCTGCGGCACGGCCCGTCGATCATCGAGTATTCCAGCCGCTCGCTCCCGCCTTCGAGGCAGAGCGTCCCGACGAGGTTGACGCGCCCGCGCGACCCCCAGCGAGTCGGAACCCGATGTTGATGGGCTTGCCCCCTCCTCGTCCAGGCGCATGTCGGAGGCAGGCACAGGGAGAAGCCGCTCTCGTCGAGGTATTTCAACACCAGCCGGCCCTCGGAGGCCCCTTTTTTAGCTCCTCCAGCTCTTTCCGGGCCTCCATCTCCTCCTCGGCGTCCGGCTCTTTGGCCGGAGCATAGCGGGTGCGCTTCCATGAGTAGCCCATCGAGAGAAGATGCTGGCGAACCGCCTCCGGAGTCACCGAGAGGGAGAACTCCTCCTCGATGGCCTCCGCCAGTTGCGTGGCGTTCCAGGTCCGCTCCTCGGCGAGCCTCCCTTCCATGTAGCGCCTCGCCTCCCCGGTTATGCGCGGCGGGTTGCCCGGTGGCGCGCCGTCGGCGAGCCCCTCGATCCCCCGTTCGCTCCAACGGTCGAGGTCGCGGGCTATGCTCGCCGTGGAACGCCCTGTGTGGGAGGCGATGGCCGCCATGTTCGATCCCCGGTTGGGGAGACGCAAAACCTGGGCGCGGAGGCGCACTTTGCGCTTGAGATAGGGGTCCTGCTCGATCTCCCGCAGTTGGTCGTCTTCTTGCTCGCTCAATTTGATGCATCGTGATGGTGGCATCGCCCAATTATATCTTTGAAATACTTAGTTCGGATGCGAGAGTGGGCGCTCCGGCAACATTTGCTTTATGCCGACGATTCTACGTGAAGGCCCGTACCGATTTTACTTTTACAGCCACGAGACGAACGAGCCGCCGCACGTCCATGTGGACCGCGACGATCTTTCGGCGAAATTCTGGCTCGATGCGGGGAGCCTCGCGCGGAATTTCGGGTTCGCCGCGAGGGAACTTCGGAGGGTACAATCGCTGGTGGAAGCGAATCGAGACGAATTTTTGGAGGTCTGGCATGGCTATTTCGGCGCCGGATGAGCGAGTGAAGGACATTCATATAACGGACGACGTTTTGACCGTGGCTTTGATGGACGGGCGGATTATAAGCGTCCCCCTCGCGTGGTATCCGAGGCTGGTACACGCCTCCGACGCCGAGCGCGGAAACTGGAGGGTCGGGGGCGGTGGTTACGGCATCCACTGGCCGGACGTGGACGAGGATTTGAGTACGGAGGGTTTGCTACGCGGCGCTCCGGCTCCCCGCCAACCTTCTGCGAGGGCGTGAGATTACCGGACGCTACCTGCTCCTCCACTCCGGCTTGCGCTTCTCCAAAAACGCGCTCATGCCTTCCTGCGCGTCGGCGAAGGTCGCGTTGAAGGACATGACTTCCTTCGTGTACGAGTACGCCTGTTCGGTCGGCATTTCGAGTTGCCGATAGAAAGCCCCCTTCCCAACGCCGACGACGAGCGGACTCGCTTCGCATATCTTCCTTGCCATAGTGTCCGTCGCCTCGTCGAGTTCGTTCGGCGGGACGACTTTGTTTGCGAGGCCGATCTCCTTCGCTTCCTTCGCCGGAACGAAGTCCCCGGTGAGGAGCATCTCCATGCTCTTCTTTTGTCCGACGGCGCGTGACAGCGCGACCATCGGGGTCGAGCAAAACAGCCCGATCTTCACGCCCGGCGTGGCGAAGCGCGCCTCCTCGGAGGCGACGACGAGGTCGCACGTCGCGGCGAGTTGGCATCCGGCGGCGGTGGCGATGGAATGAACCTTCGCGATGACGGGCTGCGGGATGGTTTGAATCGCCGTCATAAGCTCGGTGCATACGTCGAAGGTGCGGCGGTAAAAACCCGCGTCGCGCCCGACCATCTCCGAGAGGTCGTGCCCCGCGCAAAAAGCCGGGCCGTTCCCCGCGAGGACGACGACTTGCGTTTCCTCGCCGATGGATTTGAAGGCGTGGATAAGCTCTTCCATGTGCGCCAGCGAGAGAGCGTTTCGCTTATCGGGGCGGTTCATCGTGATGCGCGCGATGGCTCCGTCCCTCTCGAAGAGGATGTTCTCGTAAACTTGTTTTTCGGCTTCGATCATGGTGTTTCCCCTTTCATGACGCTTCGACTTCGATGTACGCCGAAGACGTGTCCGGCTTCGGAACATCGTATCCTTCCTCACGCAAACCTTCGAGATGGAACTCGACGGCATCGCGCATGTTCCGCTCGACTTCTTCGCGCGTCGCGTCCGTCGAGACACAGCCCGGCAAATCCGGTGAATAAGCGGAAAAGCCCGTGCCTGTCGGCTCGATGAGGATGAGGTGTTTCACGCAATGGCCTCCCTAACTTTCAACCCGTTATTTTACAGCGCATAGCTTTTTGCCTCGACAAGCTCCGTTTTTCCTCCGACCTCCACCATACCATCCGGGCGGGGATCGGCCACTATGACCGAGCCGACACCTTGCCGGATGGTTGTTTTCCTCCCAAGCCTCGCCGCGATTTGCACGGCGTGCGCCCCCGTCGCCTCGTCCTCGAAAACCCCGACCCGCGGCGCGAACACCCGAACCCGGACGATGCCCGCCTCTTCATCCTCCCACGCCCACACGCCGACGAGGTCGTGACCCTCGGGAGGGCCGGAGAGGGCATCCACTTCTCGGGGCGAGCCGAGGGTCACGACCTCGAACGGCGGCGACCACTCGGGTCTCCCGGAGATGAACGTCATATCGCCGGAACGCCGCACCGGAACTTCTCCGGCGGGTGGACGGAGGAAGTCCACATCGAAACCTTCCCGCGCCATGAGCCACGCCGTCCCGACGAGGGGGTGCCCCGCGAACGGAAGCTCCGCGGTGGGCGTGAAGATGCGGAGCCTCCCGTCCTCTTTATCGTCCACGAACACCGTCTCCGAAAACCCGAGGTCGGCGGCGACGGACTGCCGGGAGCCTTCGGGGATCGCCCCGACGTCGAGGAACACCCCGAGGGGATTCCCGCCTTCGCCGTCCTCCCCGACGAAGACGCGCAAAACGTGGAGCTTCGCCATCACCGAACCCCTCTCGCCAAAATTACCTGAAACCTGAAGCCCGAAGCCTGAAACCTCAATTCACCTGGCTTTCCCGCCCCGACCACTCTTTTTCGCGGAGAACGTATTTCTGGATCTTCCCGGTCGAGGTCTTCGGAAGCTCGTCCACGAAATCCACATGCGCGGGGGATTTGTAACGCGCGATCCGCTCTTTGCAAAAGTTTATGATGTCTTCCTCGGTGGCTTCTTTGCCTTTTTTGAGCGTGACGAAGGCTTTCGGGCGTTCGCCCCATTTCTCGTCGGGGATGGCGACGACGGCGGCTTCGAGGACGGAGTCGTGGCGGGCTATGGCTTGCTCGACTTCGATGGTCGAGATGTTCTCGCCGCCGGACACGATGACGTCTTTGGAACGGTCGCGGATCTCGATGTACCCGTCCTCGTGCCAGAGCGCGACGTCGCCGGAATGGTACCAGCCGCCCTCGAACGCCTCGGCGGTCGCTTCCTCGTTGTCGAGGTATCCCTTCATGACCATGTTCCCGTGCATGACTATTTCGCCCATCGCCTCGCCGCCGCGCTCGATGTCTTCGCCGTTCTCGTCCACGACGCGGACGAGGTCGGAGGTCACGAAGGCGTTTCCTTGACGCGCCATGAGCGAGGCTCGCTCGTCGGGCGGAAGCTCCTCCCATTCCTTCCTCGGCGCGCTCGTGGTTATGGGGCCGTATGTCTCGGTAAGTCCGTATATGTGGACGGGGTCTATGTTCAGTTCGGTGAGTTGTGAAAGGAGGGTGGGGGAGGGAGGGGCGCCGGCGATCATGGCCCGGACGTGAACGTCGAGCTTCTTCGCCTCGTCGGCGTTTACGATCCCGATTTGCACGGTCGGCGCGGCGCAATAATGTGTGATGGATTCTTCCTCGAAGAGGCTCCATATCCTCGGAGCCTCGACCTTGCGGAGGCACACGTGCGTCCCGGCGATGGCGGTTACGGCCCACGGGAAGGTCCATCCGTTGCAATGGAACATCGGGAGCGTCCACAGATATTTCGTTTCGTAGCCCATCGCGGCCTCGATGACGTTTCCGAGGGCGCAAAGGTACGCGCCCCGGTGCGTGTACATCACGCCCTTCGGGCGGCCCGTCGTGCCGGAGGTGTAATTTATGGAGATCGTCTCTTCCTCGTCTTCGAGGACGCTTTCGACGGGTTCCGGGGATCCTTCGGCGAGATAGTCTTCGTACGGGTCGCCCGGCTTTCCGGTGTCGGCGATGCGGACTTTCTCGATGTCCGCGTCGTCTGCGAGATGCTCGAGTTCCTCGTCCACGAAGAGCAATTTGGATTTCGAGTGTTCGAGGATGTATGAGACCTCGTCGCGTCCGAGGCGGGTGTTTATGGCGACGAGAATGACGCCCGCGGCGGGGAGGGCGAAGTGGGCTTCGAGCATGGGCGGTATGTTCGGGCAAAGGAAGGCGACGCGACCCCCTTTTTCGAGATCGGAGTTCCGGAGGCGGGATGCGAGGCGGTTCACTCGTTCTTCGAGCTCGCGGTACGAATATCTCCGGTCGCCGTGGACGACGGCTTCGTGGTCGGGGAACATGTATGCGCTTCGCCTCAAAAAGTCGACGGGCGTGAGTTCGCTCCGGTATACTTTGCCGCCTTCGTTGCCCATAGTTCGGCTCCCTTCCCGCGTCGCGTGGCCTTCGGGAAGTATAAAGGGCGGGGGGCTTCCTTCGCTACGGAGGGGGCGGCAAGGTTCTCTTTCGCAGGCGGTCTCGCTCGACGACGGTGAAATTGCCGAGGATAGAAAGGGTTGTTTTTTCGAGGATATCGAGGAGTCGTTCGGCTGGTTCTTCGAGGAAGGCCGGGACGAATCGAAAATAAACCACACCCGGCGGGGGCGGGAGTCCGGCATCGAAGATCAATTGCCCGTAGTCCCGGTCGAAAGTGAGGATCACCCGGCTCTCGACGACAGCGCGGTCGAGAACCCGCTCGTCGGATATTCCGGGTTCTTCGGATGCGATGGCCGAGACGACGTGCCCCGCTTCTCGCAGGCGATGCACGCTTGGAGCCGGAAAGTTCTCGTCCGCAAGAAAGTCCATAACATTCAGCCTAACGTCGGAGAGCGAACCCGCGCTCCTCGGCTGCAACTTCGGCCGCGTAGGCGAAGATGGCTCGGAGGTCTTCGTCTTCGAGGTGGGGATAGCCTTCGAGAACCTGCGCCTCGCTCCATCCCGCCGCGAAGAGTCGGAGAAGGAACTCCACCGAGAGCCGCGTCCCTTTCACGACCGGCTTGCCGGAGAGTATCTTCGCGTCAGAGTGTATTCGCTCGCGCCATTCCATAACGGGAATTATACGCTGCCCGCTTCTATCGAAGCTATCGGTATACGCCGTTGTGTCCGAGGTTGAAATCGCCGACGTTCGGGAAGTATGTTATGCCGTGGGGGACGCTCCCGACGGGGATGCGCTCGATGAGTTCCCCGGTTTCGGTCGAGACTACGGAGACGGAGTCGTTGTATCGGTCGGCGCACCACATCTCGGTTCCCTCGGGGTTCAACTGGATCATGTCGGGACTCCCCCCGACTTCCCACGTCTCGGTCACCTCGTCGGTCTCGAAATCCACGACGGAGATCGTCCCCCCGAGACGGTTCGCCACGTAAAGCGACTCGGCGTCCTTCGACGGATAAAGCCCGTGCGCCCCGGCCCCGGTGGGGATGAAGCCGATCTCTTCGAGGGTCTCGGCATCGAGGACGTGGAGGCCATTGTATGCTTCGCCTTGATTTGCGACGTAGAATTTCGAGCCGTCGGGGGAGAGCTTCACGTCCACGGGCGCCCCTCCCGCCGGATACGCCTCGACGATTTCCATCGCCTCGATGTCCACCTTCACGATGTCGCCGCCCCACTCGGTCGAGGCAACGAAATGCTCCCCGTCAGCGGTGAAGTCCATGTGGTCGACGCCGGGGGACGGCACATAAACGCTCCCCCGAAGCTCCCACGTTTCTCTGTCGCGGAACTCGACGGTCTGGAGCCTCTCGACGACGACGATGGCCTCCTCGCCGCCCGGGGTGAAGTAAAGGTTGTACGGGAAGGGAACCTCGATGGAGTCGGTCGGCTGGCCGCTCATCGGGTTGATCACGGTGAAGGAGTCGAGCCTTCGTTGTTCACGTAAAGCTCCGTCATGTCGTATGAGGGCGTAACGTGGTGCGGTATTTGCCCGACCGGATAACTGTCCACGACCTCATACGTCTCCGGGTCTATGACATCCACCGTCGCCCCGGAGACGTTCGGAACGTATACCCGCTCCGGTATGTCTCGGAGGCTCTCGGGAACCTCGGTAAGCATGCTTTGCTCGTATATGTTCTCGGGAGCGGCTTCCTCGGAGGTCGTTTCCTCGGATGCGGTTCGCTATCCGCCCGTTTGCTCGGGCGTGGCTTCTTCGCCGTTCGTGCTTTCGGAGACCGCGTCTCCAGTCGTTTCCCCGGACCCTTCTTCGGTTTGCTCGCTTTTGGCGGCGACTTCCTCCGGCTCGGCGCTTCCTTGCGACGCCTCTTCTTCGACGAGGGCGCATCCGACGAGCGACGAGGCCGCGACGAGCAAGAAAACCATTCCGAGAAATAACTTCATCGACCCTCCCGATAGATTCCATGCATGATCGTATCATTCTTCCCCGGCATACGAATGCATCTTTCGGCTATTTTTCGGCTCGGGGCCGGGTGCCCATGCGGTATTTCCGCGGCGTGCGCCCGCTTGTTTTCTTGAACGCCTCATAGAAGCGGCTGGTGGAGCCGAACCCGACTTCGAAGGCGATCCTCGCCGTGTCGTGGTCGGTGGAGATGAGGAGATGCTGAGCTTGGCAGGAGCGTGCTCGCCGAGCGTGCCTTCGATGGCGGAAATACGGACGATGGTGGACGAACGCATTGAAGCCCACGGCTACGCCATGCCCGATGGCATGATTTCCGCGAAGGTGCGAGGATGAACGGGGAATCGCCCACGAAAGAGGAGAGGACATGAGCTTCCCGAACAATTTCCTGTGGGGCGCGGCGACCGCCTCGTACCAAATCGAAGGTGCGGTCGAAGGAGGCGGACGCGGGAAATCCATATGGGACACCTTCTCACACACGCCCGGAAAGGTGTATCGCGGCGACACCGGGGACGTCGCGTGCGACCATTTCCACCGCCTCGAAGAAGACCTCGACCTCATGGCCGAACTCGGCCTCGGCGCGTACCGCTTCTCCGTCGCATGGCCGCGCATTCAGCCGGAGGGGAGCGGGGCGGCGAATAAAGCGGGCCTCGACTTTTATCGTCGCCTCGTGGATGGTCTTCGCCAAAGAAACATCGAGCCGATGCCCACGCTTTATCATTGGGATCTCCCGCAAACCCTCGAAGACCGTGGTGGATGGACGAGCCGCGAAACGAGCGAACGCTTCGCCGAGTACGCCGGAATCGTGTACGAAGCCCTCTCCGACGAGGCGGAATTCTGGATCACACTCAACGAACCGTGGGTCGCCTCGTGGCTCGGCCACGAAGCCGGTGTCCACGCGCCGGGAAGGAAGAGCACGAACGAAGCCCTCCTCGCCACGCACCATCTCCTCCTCGGACACGGCCTCGCGACGGAGAGGATGAGGAGTGAAAACCGCGAGGGAAACAAACTCGGAATCACGCTCAGCCTCTCGCCCGTCCGCGCTTCGAGGGAGAAGGATGAGGATGCCGCGAAGCTCGTGGACGGAAACGTGAACCGACTTTATCTCGACCCGCTCCTCCGGGGAGAGTATCCGAAGGACATGGTCGAGCATTATCGGGATGTGAGCGATTTCGGTTTCGTGCGGGACGGGGATCTCGAAAAAATATCCTCGCCGAACGACTTTCTCGGAGTCAATTTCTATATGCGCCACACTGTGAGGGAGGATGCCTCGACGGAGACGGCGAGTTTCCCGAGCGTGGGGGCGAGGATCGTGATCCCCCACAACGCGAGGAAGACCGCGATGGGGTGGCCCGCCGAGCCGGACGCCCTCGCCGAAATCCTCGTCCGCGTGAACGAGGATTATGGCCCGATCCCCATATACATCACCGAGAATGGGATCGCCGTCCACGACTATGCCGGGCCGGACGGAAAAGTGAATGACATCGAGCGCGTCGAATACCTCGACTCCCATTTCCGGGCGGCGCATGATGCGATGGAGAACGGCGTGGACGTTCGAGGGTACATGGTGTGGTCGCTCCTCGATAATTTCGAGTGGGCGGAGGGTTATTCGAAGCGTTTCGGCCTCGTGCATGTGGATTATCCGACGGGGAAGCGGACTCCGAAGGAGAGTTTCCGATGGTACTCGGAGGTCATCGAGAGGAACGGGGCGGAGGAATCGTCGTGATGGAAGAGGAGCGCATGGAGAAAGAGCGCGTCGCCAAAGACGACGGGCGGTACATCTTCTCCTCCTCCTTCGAGAAGGAGGAGGGCGCGGGCGACGGGGAGTCTTCGTGAACCATCTTCGCTTCGATCCCACGCTCGGGGAATGGGTGGCGTACGCGACGCATCGGCAAGACTGGACATTCCTCCCGCCCGCCGAATATTGCCCGCTTTGCCCCGCAAAGCCCGGAGGATTCCCCACGGAAGTTCCGAGGGAACGGTATGGGATCGCCGTCTTCGAAAACAAATTTCTGGCTTTCGCGCCGAATCCCGGAGAAATTCCCGCCGCCTCGAACGGCTTCCACAAAATCGCTCCGGGGCGCGGCGTGTGCGAGGTCGCGCTTTATTCCGACGACCACGACTCGACGCTTGCGAGCATGAGCGATTGGCATATACGAAACCTCATTGCCGTGTGGGCCGACCGGTACGAGGAGGTCGGCTCCCGCGAGGAGGTCGAGCATTGTTCATCTTCGAAAACAAGGGCGAGGCCGTCGGGGTGACGCTCCACCATCCGCACGGGCAAATTTACGGATACCTTTTCGTCCCTCCCGTCCCGAGGCGGGAACTCGAAGCGGCGAGGGAGTATCGCCGGAAGAATGGCTCTTTTCTTCATGAAGACCTTCTCGCCCGCCGACGGGGCGAAGATCGAAGGCTTCCGCGACTGACACCGAGTCCGCATGAAGGTTTTCGCATTCCCTCCACCCATACGCTCGTTGTCGCCGCCGTAGAGACGCGCCGATGGCGCGTCTCTACAGCTGTGAAGAGGCGTTCCTTCGCGGCCGATAGACGGCCCGCCGGGCAGTCTCTGCGAGCGAGGGATGCGGCGTAGAATGCCACGTCGTTCAGCCGGACGCGCTATGATACCGATGTCGGGTGGAAGCCTCGCTTTCGGGGGGCATGGGAGCGCGGGTGTCCTCGCCCGGACAAGGGCGACTCTCCGGTATCATCGGGGCATGCCCTCGAAGTTCTTTCATAAGCTCGGAAAACCTCCGATGAACTCGACCGGATCCTTCAGCGGAGTATGTCTCGAACCCCCGCTTCCCCCGACTCCCGGCTCCCGAAGCGAACGAAGCGATGCGACCTCCCGACTTGTGTGGATCTCGATCCTCGCCCTCTTCCTCATCGGATGTTCCGGGCCGAGCGAAGCGGAGGTGACGGTCGCCCGCGTCGTGGACGGGGACACCATCGAGGTCTTCCCGGAGGTGTACTCCGAAAGCTCCGTGCGCCTCATCGGCATGGACGCCCCCGAGGAGTTCGACGACTCCGGAGCCGAGCCGTACGCATCCGAGGCGACCGCCTTCGCCGGGGAGCGGCTCGCCGGAGAGACGGTGCGCCTCGAATTCGACGAGGAGATAGTGGACGATTACGGGCGGCTCCTCGCGTATGTATATCTCGACGGCGAGATGTTCAACGAAGTCCTCGTCGAGGAGGGTTTCGCGCAAGTGGCGACTTTCCCGCCGAACACTCGATACTTCGACCGCTTCGAGGCCGCGCAGGAAAGGGCGCGGGGGGCGGGGCGGGGGATATGGGGCCTCCCGGAGAGTGAGGCGTGCGTACTCCGGGATCGGGGGAATGGCATCGGCGGCGTGTGTTCGCAGCGGCTCCGCCGCGCAAGTCAGCGAGTCAGTTTTTCGTTTTTGCTGACGCGCTGACTTGCTTATCTACCTTCGCGGCGAAGACGAAGTCGCTCTCGGTGAGGCCGTCTATTTTGTGGGTGAAGACGGTTACTTGCGCATTTCCCCACCCGAAGGCGATGTCGGGATGGTGTCCTTGCTCCTCAGCGATGGCTCCGACTTCGTTCACGAAATCGAGGGCTTCGGCGAAGTTCTTGAACTCGAACTTGCGAGTGAGGTGGTGCTCGTCAATGACGCTCCACTCGGGGACTTCTTTATTCAAACCTTCGAGGTCGGAGCCTTCGAGGGGCGGGGTGTCGCCTTTGCACGGGACGCATTGTTGGCTTGCGAGGTCGGTCATACGTTCCTCCTTTTTCGTTTTCCGGCTTCACCATACCATTCAGGGTGCGCTTGTATTTTGGCTTTGCTGACATCGGCGCATCGGACGTGTGGAGTCGGAGGCTGTGTGGAGGGTGGATGTTTTCTTTCACGTATGCGAGTTCCGCTGTGGGCGCTTTTCGGAGGGCGATCTCGCGTCGCTCCCCGCGGTGAGCCGCGGGAACAATGAGCGGCTCGGCATCACGGGTATGCTTCTTTATAAGGACGGGAACTTCATGCAAGTCCTCGAAGGCGAGGAAGAGGTCGTTTGGGGCTTTACGAGAAGATGCGCGAAGACCCGCGCCACCGGGGGGAGATTCACACTCAACAAAGGCCGTTCGGAGGAGCGAAACTTCCCCGAATGGACGATGGGCTTCCAAAACCTCGACTCACCCGAGGCTCGCTCCACCCCCGGCTACGACGAGTTTTTGAACACCTCGCTCACCGGGCGGGAGTTCTCCGGGAATCCGTCTCGCTCGCAAAAACTTCTTCCCACGTTCAAGCGGAGCATGTGAAGTCGCTGGTTTGCTAAAATATCGTTCCACTTTGCCGGAGTGGCGGAATCGGTAGACGCGCCGGACTCAAAATCCGGTTCCCTCCGGGGAGTGTGGGTTCGAGTCCCACCTCCGGCACAAGACGAAGTTCCTGCAAACGGCGGGAAAAACCGAAGGCGGCAAAGAAGCCCCCGGACACAACGCCGGGGGCTTTGGTAGCAGTACGGTAGCAGTAGGCTACGAAAGAGCTTCTTCCATCGCTTTCGCGGCGTGATCGCGCATGTTCGGCAACACGTGAGAATATGTGTCGAGGGTGATGGCTATGGTCGAATGTCCGAGCATCTCCGAGACTATCTTCGGGTTGATGTTCTTTCCGAGCAGCAGCGTGGCGCTTGTGTGGTGGAGGTCGTGGAAGCGTATCTCCGGGAGTCCGGCTCGCTTTAAGAGCGGCTTGAAGCGGTGCTTGGTAACGGTGCGCCTGTCGAGGGGTTCCCCGGTTTCCGACGCGAATATGAGGCCGTCATACTCTCCGGGGTTCCAGAGCGATCCCACTTTGTCTATCTCGGCAAGCTGGCGTTTGAGGTGGCTTCGGAGCGCGGTCGTGGCGGCGTTCGTGAGCTTCACGCTCCGCCGTGATCCGGTCGTCTTCGGAGCCGTGAGTACCGGACCGTCCTTCGTTATGGCGAGCGTCCGGCGTACTTGAAGCGAGCCGCCTTCGAGGTCTACGTCATCCCACTTCAACCCGAGGAGTTCACCTTGCCGGAGTCCGGTGTGGACGGCAAGCACATACAGGGCTTCGAGCCTGTCTCCGGTGTCGTGGGCGGTCTTGAGGAAGTGCTTCGCTTCGTCCGGGGTGAGCGGGTGCATCTCTTCCCGGCTCGGCTGCGGCGGCTTCACGGCCTCCGTCGCGTTGCGGGGGATGAGGCCGTCCATCACGGCTTGCTTGAGAGCCTTGTGGAGCGTCGTGTGCATGTAGCGGACGGTGCGCG
>JACCWD010000086.1 GCA_013697825.1 Rubrobacter sp. | reverse complement strand
CAGGAGGCGCTGACGGAGGCGCTCGCCTCTTATCGGCGAACCCCTGCGATCTTGCAAAGCCTCACCGGCTACCCGTGGTGGGTGGAGGCTGTCGAGGCATTGGGACATCAATGAACTGGATCGGTATGAGTATTGAAAGTGGGGGAAGTATGAAGGCAAGGATGTTGTTGCTAACCGTGGCGGCGCTCGTGGCCGTGACGATGCTTGTTCCGGCGGTGGTGTTCGCGCACCATCCCGACGGCGAGGCGAAGGGGAGCGCGCCCGCAGACTCGGGGGATCTCGAACGGTGGATGAACGAGGACAAGCAGCCGCCGAAGAGCATGAAGCCCCGCTCCCATGAGCCGTGCGTGAAGGGTATGGCCGGGCCGTTCCCGTGCGAGAACGTCGGGCTGGAAAGCTATTTGCCGCTGAGTGTCTTCGGCTCCGAGCGGGCGAACGATATTTGGGGATGGACGGATCCGGCGACGAAGAAGGACTACGCGCTCATCGGCCTCGATGACGGGACGGGCTTCATAGACATAAGCGACACGAAGCGTCCCGTGTATCTCGGCAAGCTCCCGACGCAAACCGCGTCGTCCATATGGCGCGACATAAAGGTTTACAACAACCACGCCTTCGTCGTCTCGGAGGCGCGGGGACACGGCATGCAAGTCTTCGACCTCACGAGGCTGCGCGGCCAGACGGAGCCGCAAACGTGGACGGTGGACGCGCATTACGCTGAATTCGGAAACGCGCACAACATCGCCATCAACGAGGACACGGGCTTCGCGTATCCCATCGGCTCGAACACGTGCGAGGGCGGGCCGCACGTCGTGAACATACAAAACCCGACGGCTCCGACCTTCGCGGGATGCATCGACGAGGACGGGTACACGCACGATACGCAAGTCGTGGTTTACAACGGGCCGGACGAGCGGTTCCAGGGAAGGGAGATCGCCTTCTCCTCTAATGAGGACACGCTCACGATCGTGGACGTAACGGACAAGGAGAACCCGAGGCAGCTTTCGCGCCTTCCGTATGACGGGGCCACGTACGCGCATCAAGGATGGCTGACCGAGGATCAAAGCCACTTCCTCCTCGGCGACGAGGTGGACGAGCTCCGCCTCGGACACAACACGAGGACGTATATCTTCGACGTGTCGAACCTCACCGACCCGGTGAACACGGCGAACCACACGGCGGAGACGGAGGCGATAGACCACAACCTTTACATCAAGGGCAACTACGTCCACCAGGCGAACTACCGCGCCGGGTACCGCCTCCTCGACGGAAGCAACATCGAGAACGGCGAGCTCACCGAGGTCGGGTTCTTCGACATATATCCGGCGGACGACGACGCTCAGTTCAACGGGGCGTGGAGCAACTTCCCGTACTACGATAAGAACATCGTCGTCGTGAGCGGCATCGAGCAAGGACTCTTCGTCCTCAAGCCGCAACTCAAAGGGCCGGGCGGCGGCGGGCCGGGCAGTGGCCCCGGCGGGCCTCCTCCGGGCAAAGGGCCGGGCGGGCCTCCCGGAAGACGATAGCCGAAACTCGAACAGCGCGTCGAATCGTGGGGCCGGGAAATTTCCCGGCCCTTCTCTTTGCCCGTCGTGTGTTTCGGTTTATCCACCGGAAGGCATGCGTGGGATGGAGTCCGGCCAAAAGGGGTATGCTATGCGGAGTTGACACGTGCATCGGAGGCCGGGAAATTGGAGAAGGTCGAGACGAAGGGGCGCGAGGGAAGCGAGGTGAAGGCTTCGTCCGCGCTCACGCCGATCCCGATCTCGCGCCGCACGAGGAATATTTTGATCTTCGCGGCGGCGGGGCTTCTCCTTTTCATTTGCTGGATGGTGCCGGACGCGCTCGTGATGGGCATCGGGGGGATCACGCTCGCCATCGTCCTATCTTTTCCAGTGGCGCTCTTCGGGCGATTCATGCCGCGAGGGCTTGCGATACTCGCTTCTTTTCTGCTCGTGATCGGACTCGTCGCGCTCGCTCTCGCGTCCATAATTCCGGTGATCGTGGACCAGTTGAGTTCCTTGATCGGGGCGGTTCCGGGCGTGGTCATGCAAGCCGGAAACAGCGTGAACGAACTCCTCGTACCGCTCGAAGAGCGCGGCATCATATCGGGTTCTTCGGAGGATCTCCTCGACAACGTCGGCGACGACCTCATAAACGCCGTTCAAGGCGTCGCGCAGCAAATCCTCGGCGGGACCATCGGCTTCCTCTCCGGGACGGTCGGGGCGGCGATCACGCTCTTCGGTGTGATTTTCATCTCGGCGTACCTCCTCATCGACACGCGCCGCATAAAAGCGGCGTGCCTTTTGGCGAGTCCCCATTCGTACCGCCGCGACGCGCGCGAGCTTTGGAACTCGTTCGGGTACTCGCTCTCGCGGTACCTCGCCGGACTCGCGCTCTCGATGAGCGTTCAAGGAGCGCTCTCGGCGGCGGCCCTCTTTCTCATCGGGGTCCCGTACGCGCTTCTTCTCGGGCTGTGGGTGGCGATCACCGCGGTTCTCCCGTATATCGGGGCGTGGCTCGGGGCGATACCGGCGGTTCTCATCGCGCTCTCCGTCTCGCCGACGGCGGCGATTCTCACCGCCGTCCTCTTCCTCGCCATCCAGCAACTCGAAGGAAACTTCCTCACCCCGAGGATACAAAGCCAGGCGCTCGGCGTGCACCCGATCATCGTATTCCTCGCCGTCATCATCGGCGCCGGGATGTTCGGGCTCTTCGGCGCGATCTTCGCCGTCCCCGCCCTCGCCGTCGTGGGAGTCCTCTTCACTTTCTTCCGCGCACGGCTCACAACGGAGAAATAAAACGGGAGGGCCGGGACATCCCGTCCCGACCCTCCGCCCATCTCCCGAAAACTTTAGTTGCGGCGCAGCCGCCGAAGAATGAAAAGCACGACGATGAGCGCGCCCGCTCCGATGAGGACGGGCTTTATGCGCTTCATGACCGCGTCCTGACTCATCTCCCCGAGGTCGAGCGGCTCGGGTTCTTCGGGCTGGCTGATCTTGCGCGATTTTGGAGACTCGCCGCCGGACGACTCCCCGGAAGCCGCTCCGGAGGAGGCGGCGACCGACGGCCTTTCGGCGGCTCCGTTCCCAGATCCGACCGGACGCGCGAAAGAGGAGGCGACGGTCTCCGGCTCCGACGAAAGCGAGGCGGACGGCGCCCCGCCTTCGGACGAAGCCGCACCCGCCCCGTTCCCCGAAGAAGCCGCCGCCGAACCCGCCGCCGCGGCCTCCGACTCGGAGGCGCCCGATTCGGAGTCGCCGCCGAGTCGGTCTTCGAGGCACTCGGCGAATTGGCCGAGCATCTTCGAGGCGACGTCTTGGGCGATGCCGCGCCCGAACTGGGCCGCTTTCCCGGTGAGCTTCATGTCCGTCTCGACCATCACCTTCGTGCCGCCAGAGGCTTCCTCCATTTTGGAGGTGATGGTGGCGGAGGCGGTTCCCTGTCCGCGGGCGTCGCGGCCCGTGGCTTGGAGGACGGCCCGGTGGTTCGCCTCGTCCTTTTCTTCGTACTTCACGGTGCCTTTGTATTTCGCGGCGATCGGGCCGATCTTCACCGCCATCGTGCCTTTGTATGAGCTTTCGTCCTCTTGCTCGTCAATGGACGCTCCGGGCAAACACGGCGCGATCCTTTCGAGGTCGAGCATGGCGTTCCATGCCTCGCCTATCGGGACGCCGACGGTGAACTCGTTGTTTATCTTCATCTCTTTCCCTTCCGACCGTTTCCCTTAGAATACCCGAGTTTCGAGGCACTCGGCGAAATTGTTCATGATCTTGGTCGCCACGTCCTTTTGAACCCCGCGCCCAAACTGCGCGACCTTCCCCGTGAGCTTCATCTCCGTCTCGACGACGACGCGAGTGGAACCGCCGCCCTCGTCATGCAACGTCGAGGTGATGGTCGCCGAAGCGGTTCCCTGTGCGCGGGCGTCTTTCCCATCCGCTTGGATGACGGCCTTGCGGTTCGCCTCGTCGGTTTCGGTATATTTGACGGTTCCGTTGTATTTCGCGCTCACGGGGCCGAGCTTTATGGACATCGTGCCTTTGTATTCGTCGCCGGTTTGCTCGGTGAGGGCGGCTCCGGGAAGGCACGGCGTGACCCTTTCGAGGTCGAGCATGGCGTTCCATACCTCTTCCACGGGAGAATTCACGGTGAACTCGTTTTGAATGTTAATTACTCTCTCCTCCTTTCGAGACCCATTCTATCGCCCCTATCACCCGCCCGCCCAAAGCGGCGGACGCGCAGACTTCGATCTTACATGTTCCATGAACCACAGGCATCCCCAATGGCTAAATTGGCTAAATTCCGCCCCGAATCCCACGACATGGCCGACGACGACCCCGATCCAGCCCGCCTCTAGCCCATGTGAGTTAGGAAAAAATCCACGATGTACATGATTTGAAAAGCTCTCCTTTGGGGTGAAATGTAGTGGCGCAATTATCAGCAAGAGAGAACGGAACCTCCCACATGGAACCGAACGCCGGAACGCTCCCGTTTCCGGACAAACCGAAAATGTCGGGCCGGTCCCCCGCGCCGATGCACGCGGCGGCGGGGCTTTCGATCCTTGCCGCCCTCGTCCACCTGTGGATGACGCCGACGCACCTGGCGGCGTCCGTCGGGTACGGGGCTTTCTTCGCGGCGCTCGCCCTCGCGCAAGGACTCTACGGGGTCGTTTTGATCCGGTGGCCCGTCCGCCCCGTCGCGCTCCTCGGCGCGTGGGGGGCGCTCGCGGTCTTCGCCTTCTACGCCGCCGAGAGGGTCATCCGTGAATCCCTCGGCCCGCACGCGGCCCACGCCAGCGGCGTCGAGTTGCTCGCGATGCTCTGCACAGCCGCCCAATTGGGACTCCTCTCCGCCGTGCTCATGGACGCGAAGCGGACTCTATATGCGGCGGAGGCGCTCACGTTCGGGGTCGCGCTCATACATCTTTGGGCGGCGCAGGAACATTACGCCGAGTGGTGGGGCTTCGGAGTCTTCTTCATCGCGGTCGGAATCGGCGGGGCGATTTACTGCCTCCTCCTCCCCCACCTCGGGGGACGCACGGGATTCCTGCTCGCCGGGGTCTCGATGAACCTTTCCCTCGTCGCCGCGTGGCTCGCGACCCGCACGCTTGGGATTCCCTATGTGAGGACGGTCGGGGGCGGAGCCTATGAGTTGCGTCTCGGCGCGACGGAAGGGGTCGGTCTTCCGGATCTCGCAGCGACCACGATGGAGGTGTCGCTCGTCGTTTTGCTGGCGATGCTCGCTTCGAACCTCCGTCGTTTCAGCCCCGAAGCGGAGAAAACCGCGCGAGCCTCCATCATGCGAACACCCTCTATAAAGGAGAGACGAATATGTCATCGGCAAGACTTTTGACCCGGCGGGACATGCTCAAGCTCGGCGCGTTCACGGGGGCGGCGCTCATGCTCCCGGTCGGACGGAGGGCCATCGCGCAAAGCGCCGAGTCGTCGGTCGACTTCACGCCGTATGAGGCGCGACTCAAGGTACCCGAAGTCCTCCGGCCCGTAAGAAGCGACGCGACCACCGACTTTTACGAGATCACGATGCGAGAGGCCGAGGCGGAGATCATACCCGGATACTCGACCCCGATATGGGGATACAACGGCCTTTACCCCGGCCCGACGATAGTGGCGCGCGAGGAGCGAAGGGTCTCGGTGACGCACACGAACAACCTTCCCGTCCCGACCTCCGTCCACCACCACGGAGCATACGTGGACGGCGACTCCGACGGCCATCCCCTCGATTTGATCCCGCCGGGCGGCCGAAAGGAATACAAGTTCGGCAACCAGCAATGCGCCCGGACGCAGTGGTACCACGACCACGCGATGCACATCACCTCGACGAACGTATACAAAGGACTCGCGGGCCTTTACGTCATAAAGGACGAAACCGAGGGGACTCTCGCCCTCCCGATGGGCGAGTATGACGTGCCGCTCGTTATACAGGATCGGCTCTTCAACTCGGACGGTTCTTTTCTCTATCCACCCGACGCCGCCGAGGACAACGACGGCTTCGAGGGGGACATAGTCGTGGTCAACGGCGCGGCGCAGCCCCGCTTCGAGGTCGGAACGTGCGCGTATCGCCTTCGCGTACTCAACGGCTCGAACGCGAGGGTTTACGACCTCGCCTTCAGCGACGGAAGGCCGTTCACCGTGATCGCGACCGAAGGAAGCCTCCTCCGCCAGCCTATAAGCGTCACGAGGCTCCCGATAGCCCCCGCCGAGCGGTACGAGATCGTCGTCGACTTCACCGCCGACCCCCTCGGGACGAAGGTCGTTTTGGAGAATCGGAGGGTCGAGAGGGACGAGCCGACGCGCGAGATCATGCGCTTCGACGTGGATCGCGCCGAGACTCACGAGGGCCGCGTCCCGGACGAACTCGTCCCCGATGACCTCCAGTACGACGACACGCACCTTCCGCCCGAGCCGAACAACGTCGCCCGCCGGAGGGAGTTCCGCTTCGAGCGGAGCAATTCGCAGTTCACCATCAACGGCCTCGTCTTCGACGGCAACCGCATAGACGCGAATCCCCGCGAGGGCGACACGGAAGTGTGGACGGTTTACAACAACTCCGGCGGATGGGTACATCCCGTCCACATACACCTCGTCAACTTCAAAATCCTCGACCGGAACGGTCGCCCGCCGCACCCGTGGGAGACGGGCTGGAAGGACACCGTCTTCGTCGGGGAGGGGGAGGAGATCCGGATAATGATGCGCTGGCCGAAGGTTCCCGTGACCAACGAGCCGGGCAGCTTCTCCCACAAGTACGTCTTCCATTGCCACAACTTAGAGCACGAAGACCACGACATGATGGCCCAGATCGGGGTTCAAACCAACGACTTCACGGTCTCGGAGGTGAGCGTGGAGCCGCCGCCCGGCGCGTACACGGACAAACAGGAGATCACCCTCACCGCCACCGACCCGGCGGCGGCGATCTTCTTCACCACCGACGGACAAAACCCGCTCCCGAGCAGCGCCCGATACACCGCCCCGATCGAAGTCGAAGCCTCGGCCACGATCAAGGCGATGGCCGTTGACGCCACGGGGCTTCGCGGCCCCACGGCCACCTTCGCATACACGATCGAGGACGAGCCGCTCCTCTCGACGCTGAGCCTCGCGGCAAGCCCCGCGACGCTCGTCCACGGCCAGAGCGCGGCCCTCTCCGGCAAGCTCCTCGACTCGAACGGACATCCGATAGCCGGGGAGCGCATAGAGATCGAAGCCCGACCCGCAGGCTCCGGCGAGTTCGACCGTCTCGCTCGCGTGGATACGAACCCGGACGGAACCTTCTCGCTCTCCGGCATAAAGCCGCAGCGAAACACGGAATACCGGGCCGTCTTCGAAGGCGACGGCAGCGACATACGAGAGTCCGCCAGCCCCGTGGCTCGGATTCAGGTTCGGGTCAAAGTCTCCTTGAACGCGCCCCTCGCGAGCGTGAAACGAGGAGGGACGATCGTCTTCTCCGGGGCGGTCGCGCCGGGACACGCGGGCAAGTTCGTCCGGCTGACGGTCAAACGCGGCGGAAGGGTGGTCGCCAACCGGAGCGCGAAGCTGAACTCCGCCTCGCGATACCGCCTCGCGTACAAACCGCCCGCCATCGGCGCGTACCAGATCACAGCCACCCTCCCGAACCAGACGAACAACCTCGGCTCGTCGAGCCAGACGAGAAGATTCAAAGTCATCCGGTAAACGTAACGACTCCCCTTCAAAACTCGCCGCTCGCCGGAGGCTCGACATCCTCCAGAGCGGCGAGTTCTTCCCTCGTATCCACGTCCGAAGGGTTCGCGACATCATCGCAATGAACCTCCGTCACGAGATCCCACCTCGCCCTCAAAAACCCCCTCGCCCCTTCATCCCCGCGAAGCTCGCCCATAAGCTCCGGCCACACCTCCCGCGAAAAGAGAACCGGATTCCTCGGCTTCCCGCCATACGTCGCGACCGCGACGGATGCCCCTTCCTCGAAAGCCCGGACGAGCCTCCCGACCGCCACCGCCCCAACGAGCGGTTGATCTCCGAGCATGACGACGGCGGCGTCGAAATCCGAGCCGAGCGCGGAAAGCCCGGCGGCCACCGAAGTCGACTGCCCCCTCCCCCACTCCGCGTTCTCGACGACCGAAAAACCATACGGCTCGACAAACTTCCGCACCTCCCCGGCGCGATCCCCGACGACCACGAAAGCCCCGTCCACCGGAGATTCCCGGATCGCTTCGAGGGCATGGCACACAAGCGGCTTCCCCCGGAACTCCGCGAGGAGCTTCCCACCTCCGAAACGACTCCCGCCCCCGGCGGCGAGGAGGACGGCGGCGACTCCGCTCAACGAGTACTCTTAGAAGCCTCGGATTTCCGCGCATGTATGGGGCCGGAGCGGTCGGCGAGGCGTCCGCCGGTATGTCCGGTGTGGAGCGCGGTGATCTCCGCCGCAATGGCTATGGCCGTCTCCTCCGGCGTGCGCGACCCAATATCCAAACCGATGGGACTCGCTATGCGCGCTAATTGCTCTTCCGAAACGCCTTCTTCTTTCAGCCGCGCCGTCCGATTGTCGTGCGTCCTTCGGCTCCCCATCGCCCCGATGTACCCGGCCTCGGTGTTCAATGCTTCTTTGAGGACGGGAACGTCGAACTTCGGGTCGTGCGTGAGGACGCATATGACGCTTCTTTGATCCACCTCGGCGGTTTTGAGAAACTCGTCGGGCCATCCGACGACGACCTCGTCGGCGGTCGGGAAACGTTCTTTGGTGGCGAAGACGGGCCTCGCGTCGCACACCGTAACGCGGTATCCCATGAATTTGCCGATGCGGGCGACCGCACCCGCGAAGTCTATGGCTCCGAAGACGTACATCTTCGGCGGAGGCGCGAACGACTGTATGAAAACCGAGACGTCCTCCATCCGCCTTTGCCCGCGAGGGCCGAGATGTATCGTGTTCGTCCGCCCCCCTTCGAGAAGCCCGCGAGCCGCCTCGACGATGGCTTTGTCGAGGTCGGAGTTCCCGGCGGTTCCCGTGTGGTCGTCGGGGGTGACGAGGAGCTTCGATCCGAGAGGCGGCCCTTCGATGACGGTCGCCGTCGCGACCAGGGATTGCTCTGCGAGAGCCTTGTGCCAACGAGTCAAGAGATCAGCCATAGTATTCTCCGGCTTTCGGAGCGAGGTGGCTTTTCGCCGTTCTTAGTTCTTGGTTTTTAGTTCTTAGTTTTTTGCCAAGAATCAAGAACCAAGAACCAAGAACCGGAGCATAGCGAAGCGAAGCGACCATCACCAATCCACTCTCTCGACGAAGATGTGGATGATCCCCCCGCACGTCAGCCCGACCCCGAAAGCCTCGTCGTCGGAGATACCGTATGTGAGGAGTTTCGGCTCGCCCGACTCGATGGCGCTCATCGCCTCCTCGAAGACGGCGGGCTCCACGCATCCCCCGCTCACCGAGCCGACGACTTGCCCGTCTTCGGAGACTGCCATCGAAGTTCCGGGGCCGAGCGGTCCGGAGCGTTCGACTTTCACCACGGTGGCGAGGGCGCATTTCGTGTCTTCCTCGCGCCAATGCGCGACTTTGTCTATGACCGGGTTCATCTCTTTCCTCCTGTAAACTTTCCCACATTCTACCTCTCGGCGGCTTCGGCTATCGCCTCGGCAAGCTCCCGCAAGGAATCGAAGTTGTGGCCGGAGAGGAACACGTCCACGTATGGAAGCGCGGCGGCCATGCCCCCGGCTATCGGCTCGTAGCCCGTCGCCGCTTTTAATGGATTGACCCATATGATGCGGTGCGCGAGCCTCGACATCCTCCGCATTTGCTCGGAGAGGACTTCGACATCTCCCCGATCCCACCCGTCGGACAAGATGACGATGACCGATCCCCGCGCCATCCCGCGCTGCCCCCACCGATCCACGAATTCTTTCATCGCGTCGCCGATGCGCGTCCCGCCCGACCAATCTTTGACCGCTTCGGCGGCCTCGTTCAGCGCCCGGTCGGGATCCTTCGTCGTAAGTTCGCGTGTGATGCGCGTGAGCCTCGTCCCGATGGAGAACGCCTCGAGCTTCCCCTCGCCAATAACGCCCGCATGCAAAAATCGCATGAGCGCACGGCTGTAATCGGACATCGAGCCGGAGATGTCGCAGAGAAGGACGACGCGCCTCGGCTGCATACGGTTCGACCGGAAGCTGTGGCGCATCGTCTCTCCGCCCGAACGAAGCGCGGCCCGGAGCGTCCGGCGGTGGTCGAAACGCCCTCGCTTCGACCGTTCGAGCCTCCGGCTTCGACGGAGCGCGCCGGACAATCGGAGGTCGGCGAGGAGGCGGTTTAGTTCGTCGAATTCCTCGTGGGTGTACGCGGAGAAGTCTTTGGATCGGAGGAGCTCGACGGGGCTGTATTTCATGCGGACGGCTTCTTCGCCCTCCTCGTCCGCCTCGACTTGCTCCTTCGGCGGCATGACGGAATCGAGGACGGGTTGTTCTTCCGGCTCCTTCGGCTGCGGCGGGAGTTTGTCCCTTTCGAGTTCGTCCCAGAAAGCCCGGAACGCGGCGTCGTAGATTTTGAGGTCTTCGTAGCGCGAACAGAAAATTGCCCGCCCCGCCCAATAAACCCCCTCGCGCCGCTCCATCCCGACCTCGTCGAGGGCGCGGACGAACTCGAGGGTGCGGTCGCTTCCGACGCGCATACCGCTCCGGCGAAGCACCCGCCCGAAGGCGACCGACGCCCGATCCACTCGATACGACATCTCAGACGCCGGAGACTCCCCAGCCACCCGCGTCCACCTTGCTGAGCATCTTCTCGATGCCCGGCGCTTTGACTCGTTGCTGATCCTCACGGTACTTCACGACCGACCCGAGCGTCGCCTCGACGAGCTGCTCATCGAGTTCTTTGGCTCCGAGTGCGACGAGAGCCTCCGTCCAATCCAAAGTCTCCGCGACGCCGGGCGGTTTATACAAGTTCATGCTCCGCATTTCCTGAACGACCCCCGCGACTTGCCGGGCGAGAGCTTCGCTCGTTCCGGGTATTCTCAGCCTGACTATGTCCACCTCGCGGTCGAAGTCGGGATGCTCGATCCAGAAATACAGGCAACGACGTTTGAGCGCGTCATGCACTTCCCGAGTCCGGTTCGACGTGATGATGACCACCGGAGGTCGCTCGGCGTGTATCGTTCCAAGCTCGGGGATCGTCACCGAATAATCCGAGAGTATTTCGAGAAGAAACGCCTCGAACTCGTCGTCGGCGCGGTCCACCTCGTCAATGAGGAGGACGGGCGGATAATCCCCATGATGTTCGAGGGCTTGCAAAAGCGGGCGGCTCACGAGGAACTCGCGCCCGTAGAGATCCTTTTCGAGATGGTCTCGGTCTTCGTCCTTGCCGAGGGCTTCCGTCGCCCGGATGTGGAGGAGTTGGCGGGGATAGTCCCACTCGTAGAGAGCTTGGTACACGTCAATGCCCTCGTAGCATTGGAGACGAATCATGGGCGTTTGGAGCATGCTCGAAAGAACCTTCGCAACCTCGGTCTTCCCCACGCCCGCCTCGCCTTCGAGGAAGAGAGGCCGCCCGAGTTTGAGGGCGAGGAAGATGGCGGTCGAGAGTCCTTCGTCCGAGAGATATTCGAAGTCCCGGAGGCTTTTCTGGAGTTCGCCTGAATGAGAAACGCCGGGAGGCAATGCCCCCCGGCGGGAATCGGCTGCTTCGCTCAACGGCTCAATGCCTCGTCGAGCGCACGCTTCGTGAGAACCCGCGCCAAATGCTGGCGGAACTCGCTCGATGCCGCGATGTCCGACGAAGGCGAAGTCCCTTCGGCGGCCGATTCGGCGGCTTCGGCGACGGAATCCGCGCTCGCTCCCGACAATGCTTGCTCGGTGGCGGAAGCACGGATCGGCACGGAGGCCATGTTCGTGAAGCCGATGCGGGCGGAGGAGATCGAGCCATTCGACCTCTCCAGAATCGCCCCGACACCGACGACGGCCCAATCCTGCGCCCGGCGATTGAATTTCTGGTACGCCCATCCCGCGCCGTTCAGTTTCGGAACCCGGACTTCGGTGAGGATCTCATCCGGCGCGAGGGCCGTCATGAGATAGTCCTCGAAGAAGTCGGCGGCGGCCAAAGTGCGCTCTCCGCCGGAGCCTGAAATCTTGAACTCCGCGTCGAGGGCGAGGAAGACGCCCGGAAGGTCGGAGGCGGCGTCGCCGTGGGCGAGCGAGCCTCCGATGGTTCCGCGATGGCG
>JACCWD010000160.1 GCA_013697825.1 Rubrobacter sp. | reverse complement strand
TTTCGAGTGGATGTTCTTTCGCTGCGAGGCTATGAGGCGGAAGCGGCCCGGCCTTCCATCCAGCGTTTCAGGGATTTCCGGCTCTCACCGGAAGGCTGTCCGGCGAGGAGGTTTTCGACGCTTATGTCTTCATCGAGTGCGGGCCAGTGGACGCCGTCTCCCCGTCCGACGACGCGCCAGTCCGCGCGCTCCTCGGATGTGCCGTGGAACAAACGGGGATACCATGCCAACGGGACGGAGATGGAGCGACCGTCGGATAGCTCGACCGCGAGCGAGTCGTCGGTGGTGGATACGTTTTGGACGGCGGGTGTTTTAGTCGTTGAAGAGTTCATCCCAGCTCCTCAATAGTTCGTCTCCGTGTTCCTCCACCAGCCTTTGGATGCGCGAGATTTCACGGTTCCGGAACCCTCCGCTGCTCGAAAGCCTGACGGGATCGAGCCAGAACTTGGCGACATCCGCGTCTCTTTCGACATGGACGTGAGGTGGCTCCGCGCGATCGCCGGAGTAAAAGAAGAAGCGGTATGGGCCGATCCGCAGCACGTTTGGCATAGTATGAGTATCATCTCATGTCCATTATACTTCGGGCTACACCCTGAGCCACCATCCGAACACGGATTATCCGGCGATGTTCAAAACGATCTTCCCGATGCCCGCCCCTTCCTCCATGTGCTTCTGCGCGGCGGCCGCGTCCTTCAACTCGAACCGCTCGTTGATGACAGGTTTGAGATCGTGTTCCTCATACAATTTCAACATCCCGGCGAAGTCCTTCGGCGACCCCATCGCCGTCCCGAGAATGTCCACCCATTTTAGGAAGATTTTCGGCATCACGAGCTTCGGAACCGGCCCCGCCGTCGCCCCGAAAGTCACGACACGGCTCCCCGGTTTCGCTATCGAGAGCAGCGCGTCGAAGACCTCGCCGCCGATGGAGTCAACCGAGAGGTCCGCGCCTCCGGTCATGCTCCGAAGCTCCTTCGACCAATTCTCAACGTCGTAGTTTATCCCGCCCTCCGCGCCGAGCTTCTTGGCGTACTCGATCTTCTCGTCCGACCCGGAGGTGACGAAAACCTTCGCACCGAGGGCCGAAGCCATCTGGACGAGGAACGTCGCCACCCCTCCCCCGATGCCGGGAACGACGACCGTCTCGCCGCTTTGAACCTGCCCCCGCGTAACGAGCGCCCGGTAAGCCGTCAGCGCGGCGAGCGGTATCGCCGCCGCTTCCTCATGCGAGAGGTTCGACGGCTTCGGATACACATGATCCGCCGAAACTTTCACGTATTCAGCGTACGTTCCGTCGTCCGGCAGGCCGAGGATCCGGTACTCCTTCCCCGGCTTCCGCTCGTCGTCGCCCCAGAAAAGAGCCGGGTTGATAACGACCTCGCTCCCGATGTCCGGCTCGTTCACGCCTTTCCCGACGGCCTCGACCTCCCCCGAGCCGTCGGAGCCGAGGACGACGGGGAGGGCGTCGGGCTTCGCGCCGGGATACTGCCCGTACGTGATGAACACGTCGCGGCGGTTCAAAGCGGCGGCGTGGAGCTTCACGACGACTTCGCCTTCACCCGGCTCCGGCGTGTCCACATCCTCGAATTTGAGGTCGTCGGGGCCATTTCCAATTTCGTGGAGTCGTACGGCTTTCATTGTCGATCCCTTCGGTCGCTGGTTTCAGGTTTCAGGCTTCAGGTCTCAGGTCCGACGACGGAACACCGCCCCGCACTCGCGACACGATCTCCATCGAGTGGCTCCGTTCGTCCCACCTCCGCATCCTCCTCCATGTGCGCCGACTACTGTTTTTCCTGAAGCCTGAAACCCGATGCCTGAAGCCTCCCAAGCCATCTTACCCAAATATATTTGACAAAAATTTTGCCAATATGATAAAGCGTGAGTATGGAAGAGATCGGGGCGGGTTCGGACATTGCGGGGGTCATGGCGGAGGTGGGTGGTCGGGTTCGGCGGGCGCGGGCGTCTCGGGGGATGACGCTCGAAGGGCTTTCGGCGGCGAGCGGGGTCTCGGTGGCGCATCTTTCGCGGCTGGAGGGCGGGGGGCGGCAGCCTTCTCTGGCGACGCTTTTGAATGTGGCGGCGGGGCTCGGGGTTCCGGTTGCCGACCTCATCGAGGAGAGGAAGAGGCCGGGGATCGTGGTTCGCGGGAGTGAGTCGCCGTTTTTCGAGGGACACGGGGTGAGGTTCCAAACCCTCACGCCGGAGGCCGGGCCGGCGGGCATCGCGGCCATGAAGGTGGTTTTTACGAGGGATCGGGGCGAGGAAACCGAACACCACCGCCACGAAGGCGAGGAGTGGCTTTACGTCATCTCCGGCCGGCTCCGGCTCACTCTCGGCGGCGAGGTCGTCGAACTCGAAGCGGGCGACGCCGCGTACTTCGATGGGATGCTCGAACATTCCTTCGACGTTCTCGGCTACGAGGAGGTTGAGATGCTCATGGTCGCGGGCGCGGTCGGCGGGCCGGGGAGGTCGGCTTCGACGCTCCACGAAAGGCACGGAATGCACGAACATGGAGTGCATGAACACGAAGGAGGCGGAGATGGCTGAAAAGTATGATGTCGTCGTAGTCGGGGCGGGCGCGGCGGGACTTTCGGCGGCGCTCATGCTCGGGCGCTCGAAGCGGCGGACGCTCGTCCTCGATGGCGGCCCGCCGAGGAACGCTCCGTCGGAGCATTCCCACGGCTTCTTCACCCGCGACGGAGCTTCGCCCGAGGAGCTTCTTCGGCATGGAAGGCGAGATCTCGAAGCGTACCCGAGCGTCGAGGTGAGGGAAGGCGTGGCCGTCGGAGCATCCGGCTCGGACGGGGATTTCGAGGTGGGGCTCGATGGCGGGGAAGCCGTCGCCGCCCGGAAGATACTCCTCGCTTCGGGGGTGGTGGATGAGATGCCGGACATTCCGGGGTTCGCGGAGGCGTGGGGGAGGGGCATCTTCCATTGCCCGTATTGCCACGGGTGGGAGGTTCGGGACGCGCCGCTCGCTGTGTATGGGGACGGAGCTTCGCTCATGCACCGCGTGGTTCTCATCCGAAACTTGAGTCGCGACCTCGTCGCCATCACCGACGGTTCCGGGGTTTCGGACGAGGATCGGGGGAAGGTGTCCGCCCTCGGCGTGCTGCTTTACGAGAGCGGAATATCCCGTGTCGAATCCGACGAGGAGACGGGGAAGCTCGTCCGCATCGTGCTCGGGGACGGGGCGGAGATCGAGCGTGAGGGGCTTTCGCGAACCCGCCGCAAAGGCAGAGATCGGAGCTCGCCGAGATGCTCGGGTGTGAAATAAAGTACGTCGAGATGATGCACATGTACTCGATCACCGCCGACGCCATGACCCGCGAGACGACGGTGAAAGGGGTCTTCGCCGCCGGAGACGTCGGAATACCCCCGGCGCAATCGCTCATGAATGCCGCCTCGACCGGTGCGAACGCCGGAGCCTTCATAAACTACGCCCTCGCCACCGACGACCTCGCCGAAGAACTCCCGCGCGTCGCTTCGAGCCTGTGATCCCGCACGAGCCGGGACGAACGAAAGCCGCCCGGAAGATTCATCCTTCCGGGCGGCGAAAGTGCTTCGATTGTTTTCGGACTATCCTTTGCGGCTCGGAGCCATCGCCTGAACGCCGGTGATCTCCCGCCCGACGATGAGCGACTGTACGATGTCCGTCCCCTCGTACGTGTACACGATCTCCATGTCCGCCAAATGCTTCGCGACGAGGTATTCGAGAAGCACGCCGTTCCCGCCGAGGATGTCGCGGGCGTCGGAGCAAACCTGCTTGCATTTCTTGGCGATGGACATTTTGGCGAGGGAGGCCATTCCGCCCGTCATCTTTCCTTCCTCGAAAAGCTGCGCGAGGCGATGCCCCATAAGCTGGCAATGTGTGATCTCCGCGAGCATGTTGGCGAGTTTGTTTTGTATGAGCTGGTATGTTTCGAGCGGGCGGGTGAAGACTTTGCGATCCTTGGCGTATTGAACCGCCGCCTCATAGCTCGCGACGGCGTGGCCGATGCCTTCCCATGCCACTCCGTACCGCGTCGCGGTGAGAACCTTCGAAGTGTCTTTGAAGGAGTTCGCTTTTTCGAGTTTGTTCTCGGCGGGAACGCGGACGTTGTCGAGTGTGATCTCCGCCTGCCACACAGCCCTTTTCGCCATCTTTCCGGTTTGTACTTCGGCGGAATACCCTTCGGAATCGGTCTCGACGATGAAGGCTTTGACTTCCATGTCGCTCGCGTCG
Organism: Rubrobacter sp.; assembly: GCA_013697825.1. Lineage (GTDB taxonomy): Bacteria > Actinomycetota > Rubrobacteria > Rubrobacterales > Rubrobacteraceae > JACCWD01. Next base: position 37,900 of record JACCWD010000160.1, on the reverse strand, counting down.
CGCGCCCACACGATGGCGATGTCGGAGTACGTGCCGCCGCCGATCCACTTCTTCTTCCCGTTGAGAATGTACTCGTCCCCATCACGCATCGCGAAAGTTTCGAGCATGACGACGTCCGAGCCGTGATCCGGCTCCGTGAGCGCGAAGCACCCGAGCGTCTCCATCTTCGCCATCGAAGGGAGGTACTTCTCTTTTTGCTCCTCCGAGCCAAGTATGGCAATGCTCCCCATCGCAAGCCCGGAATGTACCCCGAAGGCGGTGTTCAATGAACCGTCGCCGCGCGCGAGTTCGACGGCGAGGAGCCCCTCGGCGAGCTTGCTCATGCCGGGGCATCCATACCCTTGTATGCTCCCGCCGCATATATCGAGTTCGGCGAACATCTTGAAGATGTGCATAGGAAACTCGGCCTTGTCCCAGTATTCGCCCATCACCGGGATGACCTCGCGGTCGCAGAAAGCGCGAACCTTGTCGCGTATCTCCCGCTCCTCATCCGTCAAAAGCTCGTCGAGCAGATAGAAATCCGTCCCGAGAGATGTGTGCACGTCGGCGATCATGTACTCCTCCTTGTCCGATTCCTCTCGGAAAACTTTAGCATGGAGCTTCGCTCGGGTCGTTTCGCGACCGTTCCCGGTTCCCGGCTAAAAACTGAGAACAGAGAACTCGAAGCCCTTGCCACGTCCGACTCATGGATGGTATCCTAACTGACGTTATCATTTCTGACAACATCGAAGAGGGGGAGAGGTTTTCATGGACGCGCCGAATGGAGGGCATGCGGCCCGGGCATCGAGCATTGTGGAGATGATCCGCCTCAGCGTGGAGCTGCGCGGTGGGAATGTAGCGTACGGGTGGAAGGAGGCGGGGGGGTGGCGCACTCTCTCGTATGTGGGGTTGTGGAGTCGGGTGAAGGAGTTTGCCGCCGGGCTTTCGGCGATGGGCGTGGGTTCGGGGGATCGGGTCGCGCTCATGAGCACGAACCGGTTGGAGTGGCCGATTTCCGACCTCGCCATTCAAAGCCTCGGGGCGGCGACCGTCCCGGTTTATCCGACTCTCGAAGGCGAGCAAGTCGCGCATATTTTGAAGACATCGGGGGCGAAGGTCGCCGTCGTCGAGGATCGCCGCCTCCTCGACCGCGTTCTCGATGTCCGGGACGAAGCACCGAACCTCGAATACGTCGTCCTCGTCGAAGGCGACGTTTCGGGGACGGATGCGAAGCGCTTCGAGGATGTCTCGAAGGATGGGGAAGAGAATCCCGTCGAGGAATGGGAGGAGGGGTGGAAGGAGATCTCCCGCTCCGACCTCGCCACGATCATATACACCTCCGGGACGACGGGGCTTCCGAAGGGCGCGATGCTCACCCACGGGAATATTTTGGCGAACGTCGAGGGGATATACGAAGCCCTTCCGACGACGAGCGAGGACACTTTTCTTTCTTTCCTCCCGCTCTCGCACGTCTTCGAGCGGACATCGGGGCAATATTACGCCCTCTCGACCGGGGCTGCGACGTATTACGCCGAGTCCATAGACACCGTCCCGGAGAACCTCCGCGAGATAAAGCCGACGGTGATGTCGAGCGTCCCGAGGCTTTACGAGAAGATGCACGCCCGCGTAACGGCGATGGTCGGGGAGGGGCCGGAGTCTCGCCAAAGACTCTTCAACGCCGCCATCGAGGCCGGAAAGCAAAGGTATGAATACGAGAACCGGGGCGAGAAGGTTCCGCTCGGACTGAAAATAAAGATGGCTATATTCGACCGCGTCGTTTTCAAGAAACTGCGCGAGGCCGTGGGGGGGCGTTCGAAGTTCTTCGTCTCCGGCGGGGCGAAGCTCGACGGGGAGGTCGGGAGGTTCTTCCACGCCGCCGGGATAAAGGTCATGGAAGGGTACGGACTCACGGAGACCTCGCCCGTCATCGCGTGCAATCGGCTCGAGAGCGTGAGGTTCGGGACGGTCGGGAAGCCACTCTCGAACCTCGAAGTGAGGATCGGGGACGGGGGAGAGGTTCAAGTGAAGGGGCCGTCGGTTTTCTCCGGGTACCTCGACAATCCCGAGGCGGACGCCGAAGCCTTCACCGAGGACGGGTTTTTTCGGACGGGGGATGTGGGGGAACTCGAAGACGGGTTCCTCTCGATCACCGACCGCCTCAAAAACCTTCTCGTGCTTTCGACGGGGAAGAACGTCGCGCCGCAGCCGATCGAGGCCGCGCTCGCCATCGCGCCCCACATCACGCAAGCGGTCGTCCTCGGCGATGGGCGGAAGTACGTGTCCGCACTCGTCGTCCCGGATTATGACGCGGTGAGGAAGTCGCTCGGATCGGGGGATTCGGACGAGTCGCTTTCGGGGAGCGAGAAGGCGAAGGAGCTCATACAAAAAGACATCGAGGAGGCGACTCGGCAGTTCGCCGACTATGAGAGGCCGAAGAAGTTCGAGCTTCTCTCCCGCGAGCTTTCGCAGGAAGAGGGCGAACTCACCCCGACGCTGAAAGTGAAGAACCGCGTCGTGCGCGACCGATACGACGACGAGATAAAGAGCCTTTATGCGTGAGCCGGGGACATCGAACGCCGCCCTCGCCTCGACGCGCCGACATCCCGCCTCCCCGACGCCTCGCCTCCCCGGAGGCGCATGCCTTGCCGATGCGTCTCTCGCCGATGCGTCCTTTCGTCGGTTCGCCGCCCGTCGAAGCGTCTTTTCGGCGGCGCGTCGCCGGAGAATGAGCCTTTCCGCCGAAGCGTCCTTTCGGCGATGTGTCTTCCGTCGAGGCGTGCAGTCGTCGGCGCGCTTCTTCGGTGGGGCGCCTTTCGTCGGCGAGTTCCCCGACGGCCCGCTTTCCCGGCGGCGTGTCTCTTCGGCGGCGCGTCTTCCGTGGCGGTGGGTGTCATTCGGGCGGAGGTGCGTATCGACGCGTCTTCGGCGGGTTCGGTGTGGGCGAGAGGGGCGCGAATGACTGACTCGTCGAAGGCTTCGCCGACGACCACGCCGAAGGAGCTTTTCCTCGGTGAGGTGAAGACTCGGGATATATTCCCGGTGCTCATACTCCATATGGTTTCCAAAAAGCCTGAGTACGGGAACTCCATCATACGCGGGGTGAAGGAGATGACCGATGGGGTGATGGTCGTTTCGCCGAATACCGTGTATCCGCTTCTTCGGCGGCTCGAAGAGAAGGGGTATGTGACGGCGGAGTGGGAGGACCCCGACACGAGGACGCGGCGTTTTTATACGATCACCGCCGAGGGCGAGGAGAAGTATGCCGAGATGAAGGATCGCTTCGAGGAGAACCTCGCCCGGATGCGCCGCGCCATCGAATCGCTTCAACGAGAGATATACGGGTCGTGATCGGGGCCGTGAAGAAGAGGCTCCTCCGGCATGCCATAAACTTTTATCCGGCGTACTTCGGGAGCGGCGGGAGGGTGAAATACATAGCCGATGACTGGCGCGAGGTGCGGATGGAGCTTCCGTATAACTGGCGCACGAAGGGGAGTTCGGGCGCGCTCTTCGGTGGGAGCATATACGCCGCCATCGACCCGTTTTACGCGATGATGGTCGCAAAGAACGTCGGGGCGGAGTTCGTCGTGTGGGACAAAGCGGCGAGGATACGGTACCGGAGGCCCGGGCGGGGGACGCTCCACGCCCGCTTCGTCCTCGAAGACGGGGAGGTCGAGGAGATTTTGGCGGCTCTTCGGGGGAGGAAGAGCGTGGATCGGGTATATGTCGTGGAGCTCGTGGACGAAAAGGGGGAGGCGCACGCGATCATCGAGAAGACGGTGTATGTCGGGTGGCGGAGTCCGCCGGAGGAAGTCGAAGGGCGTATGATTCAAAAGCGGGAAATACGAAGAACCGAGAAGGAGGCACGATGAAGAATATTCGTAAAGTGGCGGTCCTCGGGGCTGGCACGATGGGCGCGGCCATCGCCGGACATTGCGCGAACGCCGGGTTCGAAGTCGAGCTTTTGGATATCGCCCCCGACGGCGACGACAACGACGCCGTCGTGAAGGGCGGATACGACCGGATGGCGAAGTCGCGCCCGCCCGCGCTCATGAGCAAAACGGTCGCCGACCGCATCCGGCTCGGAAACTTCGAGGACGACTTCGAGAGGATCTCCGACGCGGATTGGATCGTCGAGGCGATCATCGAGAAGCTCGAACCGAAGCGGGAACTCTGGGCGCGCGTCGAAAACACCGCGAAGGAGGCCGCGATCCTTTCCTCGAACACCTCGGGCATTCCGCTCCACGAGGTCGCGGAGGGGCGTTCGGACGCTTTCAAAAAGCGTTTTCTCGGGACGCACTTTTTCAACCCGCCGCGGTATTTGAAACTCCTCGAAATCATCCCGACGGAGGAGACGAGCGAAGAAGTCGTCGAGTTCGTTCGGACGTTCGGGGAAAGGGTTCTCGGGAAGGGCGGCGTGACAGCCAAAGACACCCCGAACTTCATCGGGAATCGGCTCGGGTCTTTCGCGGGGATGCAGTCGGTGACGTACGCCTTCGAGAACGGGTATTCTGTCGAGGAGATCGACGCCATCACCGGCCCCCTTGTCGGCCACCCGAAGACCGCGACCTTTCGCCTCAACGACACCGTCGGACTCGACATCGCCGTCGGAGTGGCGGAGAATTTGTATGAGGCGGTTCCCGAGGACGAGTCGCGCGAGGATCTCAAACCGCATCCGAAACTCAAGGAGATGCTCGAAAAGAACCTCCTCGGAAACAAAACGGGGGCGGGCTTTTTCAAGCGGACGAAGCGCGACGGCGAAACCGTTTTCGACGTTCTCGACCTCGAAACGTTCGAACACAAACTCGCCGAGAACCCGAACGTCCCGCTCGTCCCGCAAGCTCGTGAAGAGGGCGACCTCGCGAGCCGCCTCCAATTCATCATGGACAAAGCCGAGTCGGACAAGCACGCCCGCTTCCTCCGCGACACGATGCTCCCGTACCTCGCGTATTCGGCGCGGCGCATACCGGAAATATCCGACACGCTCGTGGACGCCGACCACGCGATGGAGTGGGGCTTCGGGCATAAAGCCGGGCCGTTCCGCACGTGGGACATGCTCGGCGTGGAGGAGACCGTGAACCGGATGAAGTCCCTCGACATCGAAGTCGCCGAATGGGTCGAGGAGATGCTCGGCGCGGGCAACGAGAACTTTTATAGCGAGGAGAATGGGCGAGAGGTCGCATACAGTCCGGTGTCGAAAAAATACGAGGCCGTGCGTGAAGACCCGATGTACATATCCCTCGACCGCCTCCGCGACGAGGGGAAGGAACTCGAACGGAACGACTCGGCGAGCCTCCTCGACCTCGGGGACGGGGTGCTTTGCCTCGAATTCCATTCGCGGGGGAACTCCATCGACGGGAACACTTTGGAGATGGGGAAGAAGGCTCTCGCCGCGCTCGACCGGGATGATGTCGTCGGGCTCGTCATCGGGAACGAAGGGAACAATTTTTGCGTCGGGGCGAATCTCGGCGAGGTCGGGATGGCGGCGAAGGGCGGGATGCTCTCGATGGTCGAGAAGCGGGTCTCGGCTTTGCAAAACCTCCTCATGGCCTTCCGGTACGCCGACAAGCCCGTCGTCTCCGCGCCGAAGGGGCAAACCCTCGGGGGCGGCCTCGAAATATGCCTCCACTCGGATCGCGTCGTCGCAGCGGGAGAGACATACATGGGCCTCGTCGAAGCCGGGGTCGGCCTCATACCGGCGGGCGGCGGAACGAAAGAACTCGCGAGGCGAATCGTCTCGAAGTCCATAAAAAACGCCCCCGACGCGCCCGTGCTTCCGTTCCTTCAAAAAGCATTCGAGACCATCGCGACGGCGAAAGTCGCGGCGAGCGGCCTCGAAGCGCGGGAGATCGGCTTCCTCGAAGACGACGACCGGGTGGTGATGAACCCCGAGCATCTCATCTCCACGGCGAAGCGTGAAGTCCTCGACCTCTCGGACGGATACACGCCGCCGGAGCACGGCGCGAACGTGTACGCTGCCGGGCGTTCGGCGCGGGCCGCGCTCGAAGTGGGCGTGCTCACGATGCAATGGGGTCATTACGCGAGCGAGTATGACGGCGTCGTCGCGGGGCAAACCGCGCGGGTTCTCACGGGCGGAGATCTCGCGCTCGGGCAATGGGTTCCGGAGGAGCATATGCTCAAGCTCGAAAGGGAAGGGTTTCTCGCGCTCCTCGAAAATAGTCAGACGCATGAGAGGATCGAGGCTATGTTGCGGACGGGGAAGCCGCTTAGGAATTGAGTTATTGGTTTTTAGTTCTCAGTTTTTAGCTAAGAACAAAGAACAAATCCGACGAAGGAGGATTCATGAACGAAGCAGTGATAGTTTCGGCGGCTCGCACCGCCGTGGGACGCGCTCCGCGAGGGACGCTCCGTGGTTCGATGCCCGATGATATGGCCGCCGCCGCAATTCGAGCCGCCATCGAGCGCTCGGGCGGGGTGGAGAAAGAGGAGATCGAGGACGTTATTATCGGGTGCGCGATTCCGGAGGGGACGCAAGGGAATAATATTGCGCGGCAATGTTCGCTCCTCGCGGGGCTTCCCGACACCGTTCCGGCTCAGACTGTGAATCGGTTTTGCTCGTCCGGCTTGCAAACCATCGCCACCGCCGCCGAGAGGATTATGGTCGGGAATGCGAAGACCATTATCGCGGGTGGGACGGAGCATATGTCGACTACGATAAACATGCCGCTCTTCGCCCCGAATCCGAAGCTCGTGGAGATGAATCCCTCGATTTATATGGGGATGGGGCTCACGGGTGAGCAAGTCGCCAAAGAGTTCGGGGTTTCGCGCGAGGATCAAGACGAGTTCGCGCTCCGCAGCCACGAACGGGCGAGGGACGCGGTGGAGTCGGGTCGCTTCGACGAGGAGATCACACCCCTCGACGTGGATTACGAGTGGGTGGATGAGAACGGCGAGACGCAACGGATGGAGACGACCTTCCGGCGCGACGAAGGACCTCGCGATACCTCCGCCGAACAGCTCGCCAAACTCCGTCCCGCCTTCATGAACGGCGGGACGGTCACGGCGGGGAACTCGTCGCAAAGAAGCGACGGAGCCGCCGCCGTCGTCGTCATGGAGCGGGAGGAGGCGGAACGTCGCGGACTCACTCCGCTCGTCCGGTTCGTCGGGTTCGCAATCGGCGGTGTCCGCCCGGAGGTCATGGGCGTCGGTCCGACCGTCGCCATTCCGAAGGTTCTCGAACAGACCGGGCTTTCGATGGAAGACATCGACCTCATCGAGTTCAACGAGGCGTTCGCGGCTCAGGCTCTCGCCGTTATTCGGGAGGTCGGCATGGACATCGAGAAGACGAACGTCAACGGCGGGGCGATCGCGCTCGGGCATCCAATGGGCGCGACCGGAACCAAGCTCACCGTCCAGCTAATCCACGAGATGAAGCGTCGGAACTCTCGTTACGGCATGGTCACGATGTGCATCGGCGGTGGAATGGGGGCCGCGGGGATCTTCGAGAATTTGCAGAATTAGCGGAGGAATTTATGTGGAGGGTCGGGGCGTGGTTCCCCGGCCCTCTTTGTCGTGCCACCGCCGAGAACAAGGCTGGATCTGTTCATAAGGCGTTCCCAGTTCCAGATTACGCGAAAGATCATTTATGGCACGCCCGACTTCGGCGACGAAATCCTCTCCGAGGCCGGGTAATTACGCCCCATGAAAAGCGGCGGCTTCGGCGAACTCGGCCTTCGCCGCCGGGAGACCGCGGTCGGTTTCAGCGGAGTCGGCCACGAACCCCGTCGAAGGCTTCGGATACTGGCACGGCCGCAACGTTTCCAGGCGTTTACTCTATAAGCTCGAAGATTTTGAACATCGGGAGGTACATCGAAATGATGATCGCCCCGACTATCCCGCCGACCACCACGATCATCAATGGCTCGATGATGCTCGTCAATGCTTTGACCGTCGCGTCCACCTCGGACTCGTAGAATTCGGCGATCTTTTCGAGCATCTCCTCCATCTCCCCGGTCTCCTCCCCGACGGCGAGCATCCTCGTCACCATCGGCGGGAAGACGGCTTCATCCTCGAGCGGCGTGTATATCGGCTGTCCCTCCCGGATCGCGTCCCGGCTCCGAAGCAGCGCGTCCTCAATGACCCAGTTCCCCGAGGAGTGGGCCGTTATTTCGAGAGCCTGGAGGATCGGCACTCCGGCGGTTCCGAGCGCGCCGAGGGTGCGCGAGAAGCGGGCGAGGGCGCCTTTCTGTACCACGTCCCCGATCTTGAACGGAATCTTGAGTACCGTCCGGCCCCATATCCTCCGACCGTTCTCCGTCTTGATCCAACGCAGGAAGAAGACGACGCCGCCAATCGCCCCCGCCGCTATGAAGATCCCGAAGATGCTCGTCAAAATATCCGAGGCGCCGATGGCGATGCGGGTGGGGAGCGGCAACGTCCCGCCGAGGTCGGTGAACATCCTCGCGAAAATCGGGACGATGAAGATGAGCATGAACGCCCCGGTGAGGATCGCGAGGATGAGCACGACCGTCGGATACGTCATCGCGCTTTTTATCTTCCGTCGCAGTTCTTGATCCTTCTCGAGCTGCGAGGCGACCCGGAGGAGAACCTCGTCGAGAACCCCGCCGATTTCCCCCGCCCGGACCATCTCCACATAGAGTTTGTTGAAGATGTCGGGGTGCTTCTCGAGCGCCTCCGAGAGGGCGGAGCCGCTCTCCACGTTGCTCCGAACGTGGTCAATGGTGTCTTTGAGCTTCTTGTTCGGGGTTTGCTCGGCGAGGGTGCGGAGGGCGCGGACTATGGGAAGCCCGGCGTTGATCATGGTCGAGAACTGCCTGCTGAAAATGACGAGATCCGAGAGCTTGACGCCCTTGAAAGGCTCGAGGATGTCCTTCTGCCCGGCGCCTTGCTCCTTGACATCTATGGCGAGGAGCCCTTCCTGGCGCAGCGTGGCGGCGACCGACCCCTTGTTCATCCCCTCGACGGTGTCCTCGAGGATGCGCCCCTTCCGGTCGCGCGCTTTATAGCTGTAAACCGCCACCTTCGATTACCTCCTCTTCGTCGTCGGCACCGACGAGAGGCTGCTCCGTTTCGCGCCGTTCCCGTGCGACGAGCTTGAAGCGGTGGATCCTCCCATAAGCCGCTTCAGCTCGTCGGGGTTCGACGAACGCTTCTCGGCCTCCTCCCGGGACACGACCCCACGCCTCATGAGGTCAACGAGCGAAGCGTCCATCGTCTGCATCCCGAACTTCCCGCCCGTCTGCATCGCCGAGTAAAGCTGGTGGTTCTTCCCCTCCCGGATCAGGTTCCGAACCCCCGGCGTCGCGATGAGTACCTCGCACGACACCGCCCGCCCCTCGCCGCCGCGCTTCGGGATTAGCGTCTGCGTGATGACCCCTTGAATCGCGTTCGCGAGCTGCGTCCGGACTTGCTGCTGCTGATGCGGCGGGAACACGTCGATCACCCGGTCAATCGTCTGCAGAGCATCCTGCGTATGGAGCGTCGCGAAAACCATATGCCCGGTCTCCGCCGCCGTGATGGCGAGCGAAACAGTTTCGAGATCACGCATCTCCCCGACGAGGATGACGTCCGGGTCTTGGCGAAGAACATGCTTCAATGCGTTCGCGAAGCCCTTCGTATCCTGACCGACCTCGCGCTGGTTCACGATGCACCGCTTGTGGGTGTGGATAAACTCGATGGGGTCTTCGACGCTCATTATGTGTTCGCGCCGATTCTCGTTTATGCGGTCTATCATGGCCGCGAGCGTCGTGGACTTCCCGCTCCCGGTCGGCCCGGTGACGAGGAAAAGCCCGCGCGGCTTTTCCGTGAGCTCCTCGACGATCTTCGGCAGCCCGAGTTCGTGGAGACCTTGTATTTCGTGCGGGATCATGCGGAACGCCGCCCCGAGCGCGTTCTTCTGGAAATATATGTTCACCCGGAAGCGCGAAATCTTCGGCAGCGTGTACGAGAAGTCGAGCTCTAAATTCTCCTCCAGCCGCTTCCTTTGCATGTCCGTCAAAATTCCGTAAATAAGCTCTCGGGTGTCCGAGGGCGTGAGCGGCGGATTGTTCGTAGCCACGATCTCCCCATGAATCCGCAAGGAAGGCGGGGCTTCCGCCGTAAGATGCAAATCGCTCGCCCCCCGATCCAAAGCCTCGAAAAGATAGTCGTTGAGTCCGATCTCGATCATGGGCGTGCCTTTCGTTCTCCTATGGTGCTATGTTCATCGGCGCGGCTCCGCTTGGCGATAGAACCGAGGTTGTCGGGAGTCGGGAAAGGTGGCGGGGAAGCGGGGCGTCCGCCGCCGAAGCCTCCGGTCGAATCCATCGAAAGCCCGTCGGGCAGGAAGGCGAGGGTGTCGGAGGAAAGTGCGTCGGGAATACCCCGACTCCCGACCTTTCCAACTCGCGCCATTCAAACCACCGTCCGAAGCACTTCGCCGATGCTCGTCCGTCCGCGGGCCGCTTTTAGCAATCCGTCGGAGCGGAGCGGGGCCATTCCGGCTTCGTGGGCTGCTCGGGCGATTTCGTCGTCGGAGCCGCGGGCGAGGAGGAGGTCTTTTATCTTCTCGGTCATCACCATTAGCTCGTAGATTCCGAGGCGGCCCCGGTACCCCGTGCCGCCGCACTTGTCGCAGCCGACAGGCTCGTGGAAGTTCGGCTCGCCCTTCATGAGATCGAACGGGAAGCCCGCGTCCCCGAGGACCGCCCGCTCGACCTCGATGGGCCGCTTGCATCGCTCGCATAAACGACGTGCGAGCCTTTGGGCGATCACGCAATCCACCGACGACGACGTGAGGAAAGGCTCCACGCCCATGTCCGTGAGGCGGGTCAATGCGCCGGGGGCGTCGTTTGTATGGAGGGTCGCGAGGACGAGATGGCCCGTCATCGCGGATTCGACGGCTATCTTCGCGGTCTCGTAGTCGCGGATCTCGCCGATCATCACCACGTCCGGGTCGCTGCGGAGGATGTTTCGCAAGGCGGTCGCGAAAGTCAATCCGACGCGGCTGTTCGTCTGAACCTGGTTTATGCCGCCTATGCGGTACTCCACCGGATCCTCGACCGTAATGATGTTCTTCTCCGGCGTGTTCAGCTCGTTCAATGTCGCGTAAAGCGTCGTTGACTTCCCGCTTCCCGTCGGGCCGGTGACGAGGATCGCGCCGTACGGCCGGTTGAAGACCTCGCGGTAAATCTTGTACACCTCCGGGGAGAAGCCGAGATCCGTGAGTTCCATGAGGATATTCGAGGTTTCGAGGAGCCGGAGGACCATCTTCTCCCCAAACACCGTCGGCAACGTCGCCACCCGGAAGTCCACTTTCTGGCCGCCTATCTTCACCGAGAAGCGCCCGTCTTGCGGGAGCCTCTTCTCCGCGATATTCAAGTTCGCGATGATCTTGAGCCTCGCGGTGACACCGCTTTGGAGCTTCGGGGGGATGGACATGATGTCGCGGATCATGCCGTCCACGCGGAAGCGTATGGCGAGGTTGTTCGAGCGCGGCTCGACGTGGATGTCCGAGGCTCGCTCAGAGATGGCTTGCTGCAAAATCGAGCTCACGAGGCGTATGACCGGGCGCTCGTCCGGCCTCGAGCTTATGCCGAGGTCGATCTCGGCGCCTTCGTCGGAAGTGTCGTCCTCGTCGCGGTCGGCGTCTTCGAGGATGCTCGTCATGTTCTCCCCGGCGGCGAAGAGCTTTATGAGGGCTTTGTCTATCGCCTCCTCGGAGGCCACGACGGGCGAGACGGGATGCCCGGAGGACATCCGCAAATCTTCGAGCGCCTGGATATTCAGCGGGTCGCCGAGCGCGATCACGAGCCTCCCGTCCTCGAGCTTGAGCGGCAATGCCCGGTGTTTGCGGAGCAAGTTGTCCGGGACGAGGCCGAGGGCGCCTTTGTCCACATCCTTCTCCGTCACCTCGACGTATCGGAGGCGGAGGCGGCGTGCTTGCGCCCTCGCGACGTCCTCGCTGGAGACGAAGCCGAGCGAGATGAGGATCTTCCCGAGATCCCTCGGGTCGTCTTGTTGCATCTCCCTCGCCTGGTGAAGCTGCGCCTCGGAGATGACCCCCTCGGAGATGACCCCCTCGGAGATGAGCTCGTCCCACAAGCTCCCGCCGAGGAGGCCGCCGCGCCCGGCGCCCGCCTGCTTCATGCCCTCGATCTTTCTTAGCTGGATGCCTATGGCTCTCTCTACTTTCGACTCCGGCCGTCCGCCGCTCGCTCCCATGCCCGGGGACACGTTGGCACGTAGCTCCCCCGCATGGAGTTGTTATCGGACGGCGGGCGTGTTTCTTTAGCGTCGGCGGCGGAATTTTTCCGGCGGCCGCAGACAAAGGGCGTACGATCCACCCATTGCGCTCGCCGCCGAAATGTGGGCATACTGAAAAAGGAGTGTTCATGGTTTCGGGAGTTCTTCGGCGGAGGTGCGGGTGGCGGTCAAAGTGTCGGTTCTTGTCGGGGAGATGGTCGAGATGGGGGGGAGCGACCTCCATCTCAAAGCCGGCTCTTTCCCGGCGGTGAGGGTGAGCGGGCGTTTGATCCGCCTCGAGCAACACGGAAAACTGTGGCCCGCCGACACCGAGGAAGTCCTCGCGGAAATATTGCCGGAGAAACTCGCCGAGGAGTTCGACACGCAGGGCGAGGCGGACTTTTCCTACGCCGTCGAGGGCGTGGGCCGCTTCCGGGTGAACGCCTTCCGCCAGCGGGGCTCCATCTCCGTCGTGATGCGCTTCGTCCCTTTCGACATCCCGTACATAGACGACCTCGGCTTGCCGGAGGCCGTGAAGGCTCTCGCCAAAGAAGAGCGCGGCATCGTCCTCGTGACCGGAACCACGGGGAGCGGGAAATCAACGACGCTCGCGGCCATGATAGACCTCGTGAATCGCACGGAGGCGAGGCACATCGTCACCATCGAAGACCCCATCGAGTTCCTCCACCGCGACGACCAAAGCCTCATAAACCAGCGCGAGGTCGGCGCGGACACGGCCTCTTTCGGGAGGGCTCTCCGAAGGGTTCTCCGCCAAGACCCGGACATTATTTTGATCGGTGAGATCCGGGACACCGAAAGCGCGCAAATCGCCCTCTCGGCGGCGGAGACGGGCCATCTCGTCCTCTCCACGCTCCACACCGTGGACGCGACGGAGACGATAAACCGCATGATCGACCTCTTCCCGTCGCACGAGCGTGAGCAAGTCCGGGCGATGACCGCCGGAACCTTGAAGGGCATCATCGGCCAAAGGCTCATCCCCGCCGTCGGCGGCGGGCGCGCCGCGGCGGTCGAGGTGATGGTGACGACGGGGCGCATCCGGGACTTCATCCTCGACCCGGAGAAGACCGGGCAGATCCAGGACGCCATCGGCGAGGGCGAATACTATGGGATGCAAACCTACGATCAAGCCCTCCTCAAGCTCATCGAGGAAGGCAAGGTCGAATACGCCGAAGCCCTCCGGGCCGCCAGCCAGCCACAAAATTTCCGCCTCATGGTTCAAGCCCTCGGCCTGAGCCGCCGCGGAAACGAGGCCGGATAGAGGCGCCGCTCCGCCGGGGCCACTCGCTTTCGCTCCTGTCGGGAGTCGGCGGGCTCTCGAAGCGCTCCCCCGGATGCTTTCGCCTCCTCATCCGACGATCTCTCGCCGGATTCGAAAGGGAGCTTCGACGGCGCGGCTTTCGCCCCCATTCTTTCCCCGACTCCGCACGGACGGTGCGCGAACCGCCTTTGCCGAAGCACCGCGAAGCGAAGCGCGGTGTGAAGCGTGGCGCGGTTCCCGGCGAGCAAAGCGACCGCCGGATTCCTCGTGGAGCGCATTTGAAGGGGCGCGTCTCCGCCATCCGGGATTGTTTGTTCGATGTGGCGGCTCGGTGAGAAACGACTCGGTGAGAGATGGCCCGCCGGGCGAGGTCGCTACGACGGTCGGTGCGCCCGCCACTCCCCGCGCATCTCCTGCGCCCGCTCGAAGGCCGCCTCGGAGAGGGAACCTTCCGAACCTCCGTATCTCTCCCGAACCTCCGCCGAAAGCGCTTCGGCGACTTCCGGGACGCTCGCGGGCAAATCCCCGACGCTCGAAGGCCGGAAAAGGAGGTCGAGCGAGCCGTAGAATTTTTCGAGGATCGGGACAAGCGTGTCCGTGTCTCGGACGAGGATGAGGGCTTCGATCCTCGCGGCCCGCTTCGTCACCCGCTGCGCGAGGCCCGCTCGCTTCACTCCATTTTCTCCCCCGGATCTCACCGAATAAGCCCCCGGACAAAACTCCCCCTCGACTTCGCCGCCCTCGGCCTCGACGCCGACGCGCCGGAGAGCGGCGGACACGAGGCTCACACCCTCCCCATACCTCTCGAAAAGATCGCGCCTCATATCCTCGACCGGGAAGGTGAGCGAAAAAGAGAGCGAGCCTTCGTTCGCAGCGACGGCCCCACCCCCCGAATTCCGAACCATCACCGGAAAGCCGAGGTTTTCCGCGTCCTCCACCGCTTTCTCGAAGCCCGGAAGCCTCGTTTCGAGCCTCGTCGCCGCGACGTACGGTGACGAACTCCACGCGAGCATCGCCGCCCCGCGCTCCCTCGCTCCGACTTCTTCGAGGATCGCTTGCTGCAAACCGAAGCCGTCTTCCGGCTCGTCGAGGTTTTGGAAAGGGAGTATTTCCACGCTCATAGCCTCGCCTTGAAAAGCCCGGCGTCCTTCGTGACACGGATTTCCCCTCGCTCGGAGATTTCACGTTCCAGAGTTTCGGAAAGCTCCGAAAGCCGCCGCCGGAACTCGCGTTCCCCGACCCCCTCGGCAACCTCCCGGACGGTGATCGTCGAGAGCATCCACACCAATAACGGCCCCATCTTTGTGACACGAAGCCCGTCCTCGTGCCATGAAACCGAAACCTCCGGGAAGTATTCGGTGAGTTGCCCGCCACCATTCTCCAAAGTGAAGCCCGAGAAGTTCCGGACGAGTCCATGTTCGGGGTGGTCGGAGTCGAGGCTCCTTATGAACCCGTCCACCTCGCGCATGTGATCCCATCCGCTCGTCGCCGCATAAAGAACCTCGCCCAGTCTCAGAATCCGCGCCATCTCCGAGATCGCCCGCCTCGATCCGGGACGTGATAAAGCATATGATTCTTCGCCACCGCATCGAACGCGCCACCCCCAAACCATATAGCTTGAGTGTCGGTTGATGTAAACGTGAGGTTTCGAGTGAGTGTATTTCTAAAGGTTAGGTTTATGTTTTTCTCCACGTCTTCGAGCATTCCGGGGGAGGTGTCGGCGAGGGTGCTGCGCCACGTTCCGGTGATTTTGTCGCGGTTTTTCGTCCATAGCACGGCGTTTCCGTAGCCGAGTTCGAGGATGCGGGCGGTGGATGGGAGGTCGAGGTGGTCGAAGGCCCATCGGTGCCGCGAGGCTTCGTTCACGCTGAATCGTTGGTGGAGGGTTATGCGACGGTCGAGGTTCGAGGCGTTGGCGTACTGGCTCGACAGGTTTTCCGGGTTCGTGAGTCCCATGCGCGCCCTTTCCCGAACGTGTCCTTCACGTTGCTAAGATAGCATCGGTGTTCGAGGGATGATGCGAGCAACGAGCATCGTTACGAATGGGAACGGCGGCTCGCGGGTAACGAGCCTCATGAACCCGTTCGGTATACGAGGTTGTCACTTTCGCGATGCTAAGATAGCGGCTCGATGAATCTGCTTCGACGAGACATATCGTGAGGGTCGCCGCGCTCGCGGGCGGGGTCGGCGGGGCGAAGCTCGCCTCCGGCCTCGAAGCCGCGCTCCCGGATGGCGGCCTCTCGGTCATAGTGAACACCGCCGACGACTTCGAGCTTTGGGGGCTTCACATCTCACCCGACCTCGACACCGTGATGTATACGCTCGCCGGGATCGCGAACCCGGAGACGGGGTGGGGCATAAAAGACGAGACCTTCGACTCGCTCGGCATGCTCGGAGAATACGGCGAGGACACGTGGTTTCTCCTCGGCGACCGAGACATCGCGACGCATGTCCTTCGCACCGAGCGGCTCAAAAAAGGCGAGAGCCTCACCGCCGTCACGGGGGGCCTCTCGAAGGCGCTCGGAATACCGAGCCGTGTGCTTCCGATGTCCGACGAGCGAGTCTCGACCATGCTCGACACGCCGTACGGTCGGCTCGAATTCCAGGAATATTTCGTTCGCCGGGGGCAACGCGACGAGGTTCTCGGAGTCGAGCTTCGCGGTATCGAAAACTCTCGTCCGACCGGGGAGGTTCTCGAAGCGCTTTCCGGGGCGGCGGCGATCGTTTTTTGCCCCTCGAACCCGGTGGTGAGCATCGGCCCGATCCTCGCCGTACCGGGCATGAGGGACGCGCTCGCCGATTCGTCTGCGCCGAAGGTCGCGGTGAGTCCCATCATCGGCGGGAAGGCGCTCAAAGGCCCGGCGGATCGGATGCTCTCCTCCCTCGGGCATGAGTCGGCGGCGGCGGGGGTGGCGAGGATGTACGCGGGCCTCGTGGACGGGATGGTCATTGACCGGGCCGACGAGGGAGAGCGGGCGGGGATCGAAGCCCTCGGCATGCGCGTCCTCGTCACCGACGCGGTGATGCGCGACGAGGCTGACCGGGCGCGGCTCGCCTACGAGGTGCTCGGGTTCGCCGAAGAGATTTCGGGGAGTTCGGGGCGGTCGGGGTGAGCGGGGCGGGAGTCTTCGCGGTCGTCCCGGTGAAAGACCTCCGGGGGACGAAGAGTCGGCTCGCCCCGATCCTCGACCCGTGCGCGAGGGCGGGCCTCACTTTGTATATGATGCGCCGCGTCGTGAAGCGCCTCTTCGAGGCCGAGGTGGGCGGGGTGTGCGTCGTCAGCCCGGATCCCATCGTCCTCGGAGAGGCGCGCGAGATCGGGGCGACGCCGCTCTTCCAGCGGAGCGAGGGTCTCAATCCCGCCCTCGAAGAAGGCCGGGAGCTCGCCCTCGAACGGGGCGCGGCCTCCCTCCTCGTCATCCCCGCCGACCTCCCGCTCGTCGAGGAGGAAGATATACGGGCGTTCCTCGAAAGGGCGAAGGGCTCCTCCGTCGCCATCGCGCCGGACGGGGCGGGGGCGGGGACGAACGCGCTTCTCCTTTCGCCGCCGGACGCGGCGCCGTTCCACTTCGGGGCGGGGAGCTTCGGGAAGCATGTGGGGGCGGCGGAGGAGAGCGGCCTCGGCGTGGAGGTTTGCGAGATTCCTCGGCTCGCCTTCGACCTCGACACGGCGGAGGACTTCGCCCGCCTCGACGCTCCGAAGACCGCGAGGCCCTCCGGCGGGGAGTGTCCTTGACGGGCATCGAAGTTCTCGCCGTCGAAGGCGTGCCGGAGGTAAATCCCGGCGACGATCTCCCGTCGGTTCTCTTCGAGGCCGCGGGCGGCTCCCTCCGCTCCGGCGACATCCTCGTCGTGACGCACAAAATCGTGAGCAAAGCGGAGGGGAGGATCGTGGACCTCCGCTCCGTCGAGCCTTCTTTTTTCGCCGAAGACTTCGCCTCCCGCTTCGATAAAGATCCGCGCCACGTCGAGGTCGTTCTTCGCGAGAGCCACCGGATAGTGAAGATGGATCGCGGCGTCATCATCTCCGAGACCCGCCACGGCTTCGTGTGCGCGAACGCCGGAGTGGACGCCTCGAACGTGCCGGGGAAAGACACCGTGTGCCTCCTCCCCGAAGCCCCGGACGATTCGGCGAGCCGCATCCACGCCCACCTCCGCGAGAAAATCGGCGTCGAAATCCCGACAATAATCTCCGACTCGTTCGGACGGCCGTGGCGCAACGGCATAACGAACGTCGCCATCGGGGTGGCCGGGATGAACCCGTTGGCGGACTACCGGGGCGAGTCCGACCCGCATGGATACCCGCTCGAAGCGAGCGTGCTCGCCACAGCCGACGAACTCGCCGCCGCCTCCGAACTCGCCATGAACAAAACCGACGGAGTTCCGGCGGCCATCATCCGCGGATACCCGCACGACCCCGGCCCCGGCTCCGCCAGAGAACTCGTAATGCCACCGGAAAGAGACCTTTTTAGGTAGTTTTCAGTTCTCAGTTCTCAGCCGAAAACTAAGAACCGAGAACCAAAAACCGAGAACCGGGAGCGGAGCGACCATGAAATTTTCGTAAATCCGACAAAAAAAGTCGGATTTGCTATTGACGGTGTGCGGGGGGCTGCTTAATATCGTGGGCATGGATTTCGAGAGAGCAGTCGAGGCCAGAGAAATAGCACCGATCGTTTACCTGTGTTCGCCACGAATGCGGCGATGTAGCGACTGCCGAACCTAACTTTCCCCCGACTCACCTAATTTAAGACATCGAAACTTTTCTTGGAGGGAGGAGCCATCATGCGCCAGGCTCCGGCATTGGACAAAAGCGGTTTGGAACTCGATGAGATCCCGTCTATCGCGAAGCGGCTGGAAGGCTCCACGCCGCAGGAAATTCTGAAGTGGGCCGTGGACGAGTACGGAGACGCGCTCACGCTCTCGGTGTCTTTCGGGGGGGCGGAGGGGATGGTTCTCCTCGATATGCTCTCGAAGATTTCCGACGAGACGTGGGTCTTCACACTCGACACCGGGTTTCTCTTCGACGAGACGGTGGAGTTCCGGAAGAAGGTCATGGAGCGGTATCCGTCGGTTCGATTCAAGGTCATCGAGCCGGAGATGTCCGTTGAGGAGCAAGTTCGAAAGCATGGGCCGGAGTTGTGGGGTTGCGCCCCGGATCTCTGCTGCCAGATACGGAAGATCGAGCCTCAAAAAAAGTGGCTCGGGAACTTCGGAGCGTGGGCGACCGGGATACGGCGGGATCAAACGCACAACCGCTCCGACACCCCAATCGTCGAATGGGACGCCTTCTTCGAGGTGGCGAAGGTCGCGCCGCTCGCCGCGTGGAGCAAGGAGGAAGTGGACGCATACGTCGAGGCGAACGATGTGCCGCTCAATCCACTTCTTTCGCAGGGATACAAAAGCATCGGCTGCGAGCCATGCACCCGCCCCGTCTCCGAGGACGAGGACTGGCGGGCCGGGCGATGGGCCGATAACGAAAAGACCGAGTGCGGTTTGCACGTCGTGAATGGGAAGGTCGGACGTGAAGTCTCTTAGGTATACGGACGAGGGCCGGATCAACCAGGTCGAGAAGCACAAGCTCGCCCGCCATCCCCTCGACATCCGCCAGTCCATCATAGACGAGTACTCGAAGGATCTCGCGAAGATGGACGAGGTTCCCGGCGAGCCGGAGCGACTGAAATGGGTCGGCATATACCCGCAGAAACAGGGCGGCGACAATTTCATGATGCGTATAAAAGTCCCCGGCGGCGTCCTCACCCCCGAACAAACGAAGGCCATAGGCAAAATTGCCCGAGACTTCGCGGGAGGGCCGTACGAGAACCCGCACTTCGGCGACAACTTCCTCGACATCACGACGAGGCAGGACATCCAAATGCACTGGCTCCAAATGAGGGACATCCCCGAAATCTGGCGCCGCCTCGAAGCCGTCGGGATGACGACCGTTCAAGCGTGCGGCGACTCCGCGAGGAACGTCCTTTCATGCCCCGTCTCCGGCCTCGACAAAGACGAAGCCCTCGACGCATACCCTGTCGCGCAAGCGGTCTCGGACTATTTCACCGGGAACCGCGACTACGCGAACCTTCCGAGAAAGTTCAAGATGAGCATCACCGGCTGCTGCGAAGACTGCGCCCAAGCCGAGATCAACGACATCGGCATGACCCCCGCCCGCCTCGAAGACGGAACCGTCGGTTTCAACGTGCGGGTCGGGGGCGGATTGTCGGATGGCCCTCGTATGGCCTCGGACATTGACGTGTTCATCGAGCCGGACGACGCGGTCGAGGTTTGCCGGGGCGTCGCGCAGGTTTTCGGGGAGCTTGGAAACCGGGAGAACCGGTGGCTCGCCCGTATGCGGTATCTCGTTCAGGAACTCGGCCCGGAGAGGTTCCGCGAGGAACTCCAAAACCGCGTGGACATAACGCTCCGTCCGGCGGGCGAGGATCTCACGAGCCATTATCGGTGTGACCACATAGGCGTCCACGAGCAAAAAGACGACGGCGTTTATTACGTCGGACTCAATGTTCCCGTCGGACGGATGAGCGGCGAGCAGTTCGAGGAGGCGGGCCGCCTCGCCGAGGAATACGGCTCGGACATCCGGCTCGCCACCGACCAGAATTTGATCGTCACCGGAGTGCCGGAAGGTCGCCTCGACGATTTCCTTTCCGAGCCGCTCCTCGAACGGTATTCGCCGAACCCCGGCCCGTTCGAGCGGGGTGTCGTGGCATGCACCGGGAGCGAGTTTTGCCGCTTCGCCATCGTCGAGACGAAGATAAAGGCTCTCGAATGGGCGCGCGAGATGGACGGGAAGTTCGGCGACGACGTCGGACAAGATGCGGTGAGGATGCACTTCTCGGGATGCTCGGCGTCGTGCGCGCAGCCGCAAATCGGCGACATCGGCTTCCGCGGCGAGACCGCGAAGACGAAGGACGGCATCGTCGAGGGCGTGGACATCGGCCTCGGCGGCTCCCTCGGGGAAGACGCGGCCTTCATAGACTGGGTCGAAGGCGCCCGCCCCTCGGACTCCGTCCCCGAAGCCCTCTCGAACCTCTTCGAGCGTTTCAAGGAAGAGAAGCGCGAAGGCGAGCGTTTCCACGAATGGGCGCGCCGGACGAAGAACAACGAGCTTCGGGACACGCTTCGCGGGCGGGAGTTCGTGGAGATGGGGAGGAAGTGAGTCGTTTCGCGGGCGGCTTCGCCGCCGTTCTCGGTTCTCGGTTTTTAGTTCTTAGACAAAAACCAAGAACTGAGAACCAACACCCCGAGTCCCACAGCCCGACAAAGCACGTCCCCCGCGTAACTTTCGCGGGATAACGGAAGGAAGCACATGGCAGGTTTCGACATTCGAGACATGATGAACGACATCGACGAGGCTCCCGGAAAAGTTTGGTTCTGGGATCTCGAGAAGGCCGTCATTGACGCGGATCGGTGCGTCCAATGCGGGGCGTGCGTCGCGGCTTGCCCGACGGACTCCATCGGCATCGCCGACGACGACCTCCCCACGCTCGTGAAGATGTGCACGGGATGCTCGCTTTGCTGGGATTTTTGCCCCCGTGGCGGTATGCGCCACGAAGCGACGTGGAAGCTCGACGATGAGCATCATGAAGTGAACGGGAATGGGCATTCCGCGAACGGCCACGCCAATGGGGACGGACACAATGGCGACGGACATAATGGAAACGGACATAATGGAAACGAGTCGCCGCTCAAGATCATGGGGAACAACGAGGCGGCGGGGAGCATCGAGGGGATCGGGCGCGTTCATGAATCGTATACGGCCCGCGTGAGGGATGACATCCCCGGCGTTCAGGACGGCGGGTTCGTATCCGCGCTCCTCATCTCGCTCCTTGAAGCGGATGAGATCGACGGCGCACTCCTCGCCCGCGAGAGCGAGACGGAGCCGTG
This sequence comes from Rubrobacter sp., assembly GCA_013697825.1. Lineage (GTDB taxonomy): Bacteria > Actinomycetota > Rubrobacteria > Rubrobacterales > Rubrobacteraceae > JACCWD01. Next base: position 16,542 of record JACCWD010000160.1, on the reverse strand, counting down.
GAAGGGCGAGGCTTTCCTCGCGACGACACCCGAAGAGGTCGTCGAGTGCGCGGGGAGTTTTTACAATCAGACGCTCGCGCTCGGGCATTTGGATTTCAAAAAGTACGATCTTCCGCCGAACCCTCGCATCGCCGTCGTCGGGACGCCTTGCGAGGTCGAGGGAATAAAGGCGATGCAAGCTCGTCCGTGGACGTGGGGGAGTTCGCAGGTCGAGGCGGTTACGCTCACGATCGCGCTCCTTTGCACGAAGAGCTTCAATTACGAGAAGCTCATGATCGAGGAGATTCAGGAGAACCGCGACGTGCCTCTCTCCGACGTCGGGCGGGTGGACATCATTCGTGGGAAGCTGATCGTCCAAAACCACGACGGCGAGACCATTTTCGAGGAGCCGATAAAGGACTTCCACGGCGCGGCTCTCAAAGGCTGCGACGAGTGCGCGGACTTCATGGGCCACGCCGCCGACATCTCCGTCGGGAGCGTCGGGAGCGACGACGGGTATTCCTCGGTTCTCGTTCGCACGGACGAGGGGCTTTCGGCGTTCGAGCACGTGCGAGGAAAATTGGAAACACGTTCGCTTGACAAGCCGCAGGCTTTGGATAAGCTAGACAGCTTGGACAAAAAGATCGCGTTCAAGACCTTGAAACGGGCCTTCGACCCCGACGCTCCACTCTTCATAGACTACGAAGAGCATCTCGAAAACTACGAAGGGACCGAACTCGCCCCCGTCGAACACGAAGCTGTGAGGTTCTAATTGCGAGCAATGGATGAACGTATGCACCTTCCCGAAGAGCCGACGGAGATAAAGGATCGCGCCCGCACGGCGCTCGAAGCATCCCCGAAGAAAGGCTCCCGAACCGTGAACGACGCTGCCTTCATTGCCGAGTATCTTTGGGAGCAATGGGGGGAAGACCTCGAAGCGGCGGGTGTGGAGTATGATAGATTTCTTGCGATCGCCCGAGGGAATGCGGGCGAGGCGAGGCTTTGGGTGGTGGGCGAGAGGCCGTGGAGCCACTTTGCCGACGGCCTCGCCGGGCGCGTGAGGCGGCGGGCGGGAGCGGCCCAAACTTCTTCCGACGCCGAATACGACAACGAACTCGCGACGACGGGGGTATGTGGATGACCGTGGATTCGAAGTGGCAGACCATCGCCCCGCACGGCGGCGAACTCATAAACCGCCGCGTTCCCGAGGGGGAGCGCGAGGAGCGTCGTGAGCAAGCTCGCGGCTTCCAGAAAATAGTCGTCGGGCCGCGGCAACTTTCCGATCTCGAAATGATCTCCACCGGGGTATTCTCCCCGATCTCCGGTTTCATGGGCCGCGAGGATTACGAGTCTGTCGTCGAGACGATGCGCCTCAAAGACGGCAACGTATGGAGCATCCCGATCACGCTCTCCGCCTCCGAAGAGGAAGCGTCCTCCATCTCCGAAGGTGATGATGTCGCCCTCGCCGACGGCGACGGCCGCATCGTGGCGACGATGCGCGTCGAAGACAAGTTTTCCTATGACAAGAAGCGCGAGGCGAAGAACGTGTACCGGACGGACGACGGGGGCCACCCCGGAGTCGCGGCTGTTTACCGGCAAGGCGACGTCCTCCTCGGCGGCGAGGTTTCGCTGATTGAGGACGAGCCGAACGCGAGGCCGTTCCCGGAGTATTATTTCGAGCCTTCGGAGCTTCGCGAGGTCTTTGCCGAGAAGGGGTGGAAGACCGTTGTGGGTTTCCAGACGAGGAACCCGGTGCATCGGGCGCATGAGTATATTCAGAAAAGCGCTTTGGAAATCGTGGACGGACTTCTTCTCAATCCGCTCGTGGGGGAGACGAAGTCCGACGATATTTCGGCTCCGGTTCGGATGAAGTCGTACGAGGTCATCCTCGACCGATATTTCCCGAAGAACCGGGTCTCGCTCGCGGTGTTTCCGGCGGCCATGCGGTACGCCGGGCCTCGGGAGGCGGTGTTCCATGCGATGTGCCGGAAGAACTATGGATGCACGCACTTCATCGTCGGGCGGGATCACGCGGGGGTCGGAAGTTATTACGGCACGTATGACGCGCAGCACATCTTCGAGGAGTTCACCGAGGACGAGCTCGGCATACTTCCGCTCAAGTACGAGCATGCGTTTTGGTGCAAGCGCACCATGCAGATGGCGACGACGAAGACGACGCCGAGCTCCCCCGAGGAGCAGGTTTTCCTGAGTGGGACGAAGGTTCGGGAGATGCTTTCGCGGGGCGAGTACCCGCCGCCGGAGTTCTCGCGGCCCGAGGTGATCGAGGTTCTCATACAAGGTCTTCGCGACGAAGAGAAGACGATAAAGCAGCCGAGAAACTACCCGAGCAAATAAACGGCGAAGCAAAAAACGAAGCAAAAAACCGAAAGCCAGGAGGATGAAGATGGATAACAACATGAGGTTCGGTCGTGGGTTCACGTTGTGGTTCACGGGGCTTTCGGGCGCCGGGAAGACGACCATCGCGGAGATCGTCGAGCGGGAGTTGCGTGACCGCCTCGGCGGGGTCGAAGTCCTCGACGGGGACATCGTGAGGACGAATTTGTCGAAAGGGCTCGGGTTCTCGCGTGAGGATCGGGACACGAACGTCCTTCGCATCGGGTTCGTTGCGAACTTGCTTACGCGGAACGGCGTGGGTGTGATCGTCTCGGCTATTTCCCCGTTCAAGGAGGTTCGGGATCGGGTTCGGGAGGACATCGGGGAGGACTTCATCGAGGTATTCATCGACGCTCCGGTGGAGGTGTGCGCCGAGAGGGATGTGAAGGGGCTTTACAAGAAGGCGTATTCCGGTGAGATCCCGCAGTTCACCGGGGTTTCCGATCCGTACGAGGCTCCCGCCGCGCCCGAGCTCCACATCCGCACCGACGAAGAGGAGCCGAGCGAGAGCGCGCGCCGCGTCGTCGAGTTCCTCGAGCACTACGGGTATCTGCGCCGTGTGGAGGCGTACGATCGCGCTTGAATCTCGGTGAGTTCCTCACTTCCTCCCCGACCCTCGTCGGGCTTCTCGTCGGGTTCCTCATTGGCTTGACGGGGGTGGGGGGTGGCTCGCTCATGACACCGTATCTCGTGGTGGGGATGGGGCTTCCCGCCCCGACCGCCATCGGCACCGACATGATATACGCGACCGTCACGAAGATGACGGGTTCTTTGCAGCATTACCGCCAGCGTTCCATAAACCTCGAGCTCGCCATCTTTCTCGGACTCGGGAGCATTCCGGCGAGTTTGCTCGGGGTGGCGACGCTCGAGTGGATAAAAAGGTCGTACGACGAGGAGATGGTGCGTTCGATCATGATCACCGTCATCGCCGTCACCCTCGTCATAGTCGGCCTCTCGCTCATATACCGGAACTTCTTCATGCCCGAGCGGGGCGAGAACGACGCCATCGGAAGCGGCGGCTGGGACGGGAAGTCCCGCATGAGCGCGAAACGGCGCATATACACTGTCGTCTTCGGAGCCTTCGGCGGATATCTCGTCGGCCTCACGTCCATCGGGTCGGGAAGCGTCATGGCGGTCATACTTTTGCTTCTTTACCCGATCGCGCCCTCGGTCGTCGTCGGAACCGACATCGCGCACGCGACGGTCCTCTCGCTTGCGACGGGCATCGCGCATATGACGCAAGGGAACGTGGACTTCTCGCTCGTCGGCTCGCTCCTCCTCGGCGGCATACCGGGGGTTCTCGCGGGGAGCGTCCTCGCGCCGTGGCTGCCGGGCAAGCCGCTCAAGGTCATACTCGCCGTGACGCTCATCTTCGTCGGGACGCGGTTGCTTCTTTCATAGTATTTCGTCCGGGCGGTGACTCCTTTCCTCCCCTCCGGCTCTCCGACGAATTAAGCTGTCGTGAAACTATGGACGGAGGAAGCCATGATCTCCACGGAACTCACTCGTATTTTGAACATACGACACCCCATAATCTCCGCGCCGATGGCCGGATGGTCGGGCGGGGAACTCGCCGGAGCCGTGAGCGCGGCGGGAGCGTTCGGTATGATCGCCGCCGGAGGCTCGGCGGACATAAAGGACATCTCCGCGCAAGCCGACGTCGCCCGAAAATCCAGCACCTTCGGCTTCGGCCTCATGTCATGGTCGCTCGAAAACCGCCCCGAACTCCTCGACGCCGTCCTCGAAGAGAAGCCCGCCGCCGTGTCGCTCTCGTTCGGAAACCCGGCTCCATACGTCGAGAAATGCCGCGAGGCCGGAGCCGTCGTGATGAGTCAAGTTCAAAACGCGGAGCGAGCCGTCGAGGCCGTCGAAGCGGGGGTGGACATCCTCGTCGCGCAGGGAACGGACGCGGGCGGGCATACCGGATCGGTCGGGACGACGGTGCTTTTGCAAAGGGTTTTGGAAATCGGCGAGGAGGCCGGAACCCCCGTCGTCGCGGCGGGCGGCATCGGGAGTGGGCGAGGCGTCGCCGGAGTCCTCGCGATGGGCGGCGCCGGAGCGTGGATCGGCACCCGTTTTTGCGCGACGAAGGAATCCCTCGGTTCGGACTCGGCAAAGCGACGCCTCCTCGAAAGCGATGAGACCGCCACGGTTCACACCCGCGTCTTCGATCTCGCACAGGGAATACCGTGGCTCGAGGAGTTCCCCGGACGCGCCCTCCGAAACGACTTCACGAATCGGTGGCATGGCCGGGAGGATGAACTCTCGGAGAATCTCGCCGGGGCGAAAGAGGACTTGCGCGAAGCTCGCGAGATGGGGGACTTCTCCGAGAACTATATTTACGCCGGGCAGTCGGTCGGCTTGATTTCCGACGTTCCGTCGGCGGGGGAACTCGTGGAGCGGCTCGCCTCGGAGGCGGAGGCTCGTCTTCGGCTCTCCGCGAAGCTCTTCGATTAATTTATACTGTGGGCGTCATGGGAAAGAGACTGGAAGGAGAGGCATGGCCGCGACGTACATCCACACTTGCTACCGCATCCTCGACCCGGAGCGAAGCACGGATTTCTACGTGAACAAGCTCGGGATGAAGAAGGTGGGGGAGATGCACTTCGACACCGCCTCGAACTATTTCTTCGCGATGGAGGAGGACGCCTCCGAGCCGATGCTCGAGCTCACCCACAACCACGAGCAAACCGAACCATACGAGATGGGCGACGGATACTCCCACGTCGCCTTCACCGTGGACGACCTCGAAGGCACGGTGGACGAACTGAAAAAGCAAGGAGTCGAAGTCGCCCTCGACCCGAAGACGATGACCGTCGGCGGCCACGACTACCACATCTCCTTCATCGTCGACCCGGACGGATACCGAATCGAACTCCTCGAACGCGGAACCATGAAGGTCGGAAACCTCACGCAATAAATACCGAGTGTGGGGAGTCGGGAGCCACTTCGCTTCGCTCGTTTCGGGAGTCGGTGCGCTCCCGACTTTCTTTGCCCGGATACTTTCGCCTTTCCGCTCGAGTTCATCGGGTGGAGGCATCGGAGGCGGCTTCGACGACTCGCCCTTCGGAGAAGCAGCCGCACGTTCGGACGAGTTGCGAAGCGTCGTCCGGGTATGCGGCTTTTCGTTTTTGCTGACGGCTAAAAGCGCGAAGCGCGTGCGCAGCGTAGCCGAAAGCGTAGCCGAAAGCGTAGCCGCTATTCCGTGAACTCGAACTCGTCGTTGCCGTATTGCGAGGCTCCGGATGATTCGGTGTCTTCGCCGTCGCTGTCGAGGGTGACGGAGACGGTGTCGCCTTCGCTCGCTTCTTCCCCCGCTTCCGGGTTTTGGCCGACGACTTCGCCTTCGCGCGATTCGCGCTCCTCGATGGCGAGGCCGGCTTCGTCGAGGCGGGACTCGGCCTCCGGGTATGTGAGGTCGGAGAGATCCGGGACTTGTATCTCCCGCCGGGTGTCGGCTTGCGGAGCCGCGTCCCCCTCGGCGTCGGAGGAAGACCCGGCCAAAGAAAAAAGAAGCACGGCGAGTATGACGATCGCGGCGAGCGCCGCCGCCGCGACGATGGCCCCCTTCCGCCTCCTCTTTGCGAGGGAACCGAACTCCCTCTCGGCCCTCCGCTCCGAGCGTGTGACCCTCGGGGAATCCGATGACGCGGAGAGGCGGATCGTATGCCCGACCGGATGCGACCTCGCGAGCCTCGTCCCCGAACCCCCGATTCCGGTCGCGACGTTCGGCTCCCGCAGCTCCGGCCCGTCCTCGAAGTCGGGCCGCCTCGGTTGCCCGGTCGAGCGGAGAAGGGTCTCGACCATCTCGGTGAGGTTGAAGACGGCCGAGATGAGGAGGCTCTGGCGGGCGAGGATCGTGCGAAGCGCGTGCGGGGATGAAGCCTCTTCCAGAGCTTTAGGGTCGCCTTTAAATGTTTCGAGATCCCTCGACAAGCGGTCGAGTTTCAACGCGATCTCCCCAGTGTCGGCGACCGGTTCGGCGGTTCCGCTCAGCCTCATCCGGACCGCCCCCGTCCCGAGGCCCTCCTTGTGGAGGTCGCGGGCGTGCCGGATCTTCTCGAAGGAGTCCTCCGGGATCGAGATACGACCGGATTTCTTGGCGCTTGGGATCGAATATTCCCTCAAGTACCGGTAGAGGGTCGGGCGGGGTATCCCGAGTTGCTCGCTCGCCTCATCTACCGAATAGATCGCCATTCTCCTTTATCATCGTAATATTTTCGTAACAATTCTTGGCTCGCGTGAATGTTAGCATATCGCTCCGCGACTCCGCAGCTCCGCGCATATCCGCCGCATATACGGGCTTTTTGGGAATGAGCGCCGCGAGCGCGCCACTAAGCGAGCGCGGCTATTCCACCATGTTAATTATCATGGCGTGATAAACGCGATAAAAGCCTTGATTTCCCATATTCATGCGGCATACTCCCCGGCGTTGAAACGTTGATAGTCAAGTACAGGTTAATGTCGAGCTAACGCTGACGGAGGGGGATGCGTGTCGCTTTCTAGCGGTTTTTTGAGGTATTCGAAGTTTATTCTGGTCGGTCTCGTAGCCATGCTCGTCGCGCTGGTCGGCGCGTCGGAGGCGAAGGCGGACACGACGCTCGCGTCGTGGTACGGTCCCGGTTTCGCGGGCAATCCCACGGCGAGCGGTGAGACGTACGACCCGGCTGGTTTCACGGCGGCGCACAAGACGCTTCCGCTCGGAACCCCGATCACCGTGAGCTACGGTGGCAGTTCGGTGGATGTCGTAGTTAACGACCGTGGCCCGTACGTGGGCGACCGCGAACTCGACCTCTCGCAGGGAGCGGCGGAGTACCTCGGCCTCACAGCCGCGGGCGTTGACTACGTCGACTACTCCGTCGGCGGCGCGGCTCCGGCGACGACCGCGGCCCCGGCTCCGGCGGCTCCCGCTCCGGTCGCTCCGGCGGCGACGGGCTTCGAAGGCACGTCGGACGGGTTCCAGACGTACACCGAGAGCCAGACCGTCAGCGGCGGCGGGTTCGCGGAAAGCTCCGTCGAGATGAGCGGTTCGGGCGGCGATGGCGGCACGTACACGGTTCAGTCCGGCGACACCCTCGATGAGATATCCGGCGAACTCGGTGTCTCGATGGATGGTCTCGCTTCGGCGAATGGACTCGCCAACCCGGACGTCCTCAGCGTCGGACAGACGCTCAACTTTTAAGCGGCGGGGAGGGAACCTCGCTCGTCAATCCCCGAGTCCGACGGTGCGGGCCGCCCCCCGCCAAGCTCGCCGCCGAAGTGTAAACTCCGGCCTCATGAGAGCGTCGGATGCGAAGGAACGGATGCGGAAAGGCGAATCGCCCGGAGTCGGAGGATGGCCGGAGGAAGCCACCCGAGATCCCGGATGCGGCCTCCCGAAGGTGAGAGGCTCATCGGCGGAAAGGTTCGAGTCCGAAGCCGCCGGGTTCACCGAGAGGCTCGCCACCGAAGCCTCCGAGACTTCACCGTGGATACGGCGGGCCTCCGGTGGGAGGGGAGCCGGGGGAGCCGTCGGCGCGTGGTGAGCGCCGGGTCGCCGCTCTCGCCGGAGGAGGCGGGCTTCCTCGTTCGCCAAAGGGTCGCCCGCCTCGCCACCGCCGACGCGAAGGGGAGGCCGCAGTCCATCCCGGTGTGCTTCGCGTACGAGCCGGGCACCGTCTTCATCGCCCTCGATGAGAAGCCGAAGGGGGTGGGGGCGAAGAAGCTGAAACGGGTTCGGAACATCCTCGAGAACCCCGAGGTCTCGCTCGTCGCCGACCGGTACGACGACTCGGACTGGAGCCGCCTCGCCTTCGTCATGGTTCGGGGGGAGGCGGAACTCCTCGAACCGGGCGACGACGGACACGAAGCGGCCATTCAGCTCCTCCGGGGGAAGTATCGCCAGTACGAGCGGATGCGGATCGAGGAGAACCCCGTCATCGCCATTCGCGTCGAGAGGGCGTCGTCGTGGGGCGCTCTCTCCGCCGGGGAGCCGGACGCGCCCCGCCTCGAAGACTCCCTCTTCGGGCGGAGATCCGTGCGAAAGTACCTCGACCGCGAAGTGCCGGACGACCACATCGAGCGCGTCCTCGAAGCGGCGAGATGGGCGCCGTCCCCGCACGGGCGCCAGCCGTGGCGGTTCGCCGTTTTGAAGAAGGTGGTGACGAAAGAACGACTCGCCGACGCGATGGGCGAGGCGTGGCGTGAGAACCTCGAAATGGACGGGCAGCCGTCCGAGGTCGTCGAGAAGCGGCTCGAAGGCTCGCGCCGCCGCCTCCTCGACGCGCCCGTCCTCGTCCTCGCGTGCCTTTATCTCGAAGACCTCGACGAATATCCCGACGAGGGCCGACAACGCGACGAGGAGACGATGGCCGTTCAGTCTCTCGGGGCGGCGATCCAAAACATGCTCCTCGCCGCGTACGGCCTCGGCCTCGATACGAGCTGGATGTGCGCCCCACTCTTCACTCCACGTACAGTCGCGCGAAGCCTCGACCTCGACGAGAGGCTCATCCCTCACGCCCTCATCACACTCGGATACGCATCGGGCGACTCGCCGAAGCGGCGTTCGAGGCGGCCCCTCGAAGAACTCGTCGTGTTCCGGGACGAATGACGTCGAGTCCGTGTGAACGGCGGGTTATTTCATTCGAGGCGCATCGCCCGGCCCCCGGTACTCCACCGCCCGAGACTCGAACTCGGGAAGGCGGCGATCCGCCGAACGTTGCGAGCCTTTCGGGAGTCTCCCGCTCTTCGCGAGGTGTATGAACTTCTCCGTCACGCGGAGGGCTTCGCCATAGTCGCCGCGTCGTTCGTGGAGGTTCGCGAGGCGTTCGTATGGATGCGCTTCGACGAAATCCTCGGCAACGCTCTCTTCGTATAGCGAGACGGCGAGTTCGATGTCGCCGTTTTGCTCCGCCTCCATCGCCCGGAAGTTTCGATGGGCCGCCTCTTCGTAGTTTCGGAGGAGGTCTTCTTCCGTGCCGATGCGTTCGAGTTCTTCTTCGTCGAGGAGTGGGGGTTTCCGCGGCTCCTTTTCGCGGGAGTCGCGGGAGCCTCCCCGGAAGAGTCTCTGTAAAAAACCGCCCATTTTGCCTCCCCGTTCGCGTGGCCTTCGGGTGGGATCTTATCGGCTCGGGAGGGGCGCGAGCGCGGATGCGAGCGCGGAGGCCGGGATTTTCATATCATTCGGGCGGCACGGGGAAATGAAAATCCACGGGGAGGAGTTTCTATGTTGCGGGCGGTTGCGCGGCCGATGGTGCGGGTGGTGGAGCGGTGGCTCCCGGACAGCTTCGTCTTCGCCATCATCCTCACGTTCATCGTGGCGGCGATGTGCTTCACCATGACGGGGAGTTCGACGCTCGAAATAGTGCGCGGATGGGGGGACGGCCTCGCGGGGCTTCTCTCGTTCATGACGCAAATTTGCCTCGTCCTCCTCCTCGGGTACACGCTCGCGAACACGGGGCCGGTGCATCGGTTTCTTCGGAGCATATCGAGCATTCCATCATCTCCGGCGGCGGCTTATGCCTTCGTGACGCTCGTGGCGGGGCTCGCCTCGCTCGTGTCGTTCGGGATCGGGCTTATCGTCGGTGGCATCATGGCCGTTCAAGTCGCCCGCTCCGCCCGCGAGAGGGGCGTCCGGCTCCATTATCCGCTCCTCGTGGCTTGCGCGTATTCGGGGTTCGTAGTGTGGCACATGGGGTATTCCGGGTCGGGGCCGCTCGCCGCCGCGACGCCGGGCGATTTCTTCGAGGATCTCGCGCCGCTCGTCCCCGTCACCGAGACGATCTTCGCGTGGTGGAACATCCTCGCCATCGTCCTCGTGCTCGGGGTGACGATCGCGGGCATGGTTCTCCTCGCGCCGAAGGGCGAGGAGCGCATCGTCGAGTTCGACAGCGACGCGGCCTCCGACGACGGCCCGATACAAACCGCCCCCGGCGAGAGGGAGTCGAGGGGGCCGGCGGATACCTTCAACGGCTCGCGCGCCGTCACGACGATCATCGGTGTGGCGCTCCTCATATACCTTGCGGTGTATTTCATTCAGGATGGGTTCGCGCTCACCTTCGACATCGTGAACTGGTCGTTCCTCGCGGTGATTCTTCTCTTTGTGCGGAACGCGGCGCATCTCGCGGCGCTCATCGCGGACGCTGGGAAGACGGTCGGGCCGGTGCTCCTTCAATATCCGTTCTATGCGGGGATCATCGGTATGATGACCGTCACGGGGCTTGTGGAGATACTCGCCTCGTTCTTCGTGGGCATCTCGACGCCGGGTACTCTCGGCGTTTTCACGATGCTCTTCGCCGGGCTCGTGAATATGTTCATACCGTCGGGGGGCGGGCAGTTCGCCGTTCAGGCTCCCATCTTCATCGAGGCCGCCGACCAGATCGGAGTCGAGCATGAGGTCATTATTATGGCTATCGCGTACGGGGATCAATGGACGAACATGATCCAGCCATTCTGGGCGGTCCCGCTCCTCGCCGTCGCCGGACTCGGCATCCGCGACATCCTCGGATACACGGCGATCACCCTGTTTCTGAGCGGGGCGGTGATGATCGGGGTACTTTTGTTTTTGGGGGCGGGGTTGTAACGCGGAACCTCGCGGAATATTCCATCGCTCACGGGTTCAGGAGTGGGGAGTCTGGAGGTCCCATCGCTTCGCTCGCTTCGGGAGTCGGAAAAGGTGGGGCGGGGGTGTTTATGGGATCACGGTGTGCATTCCCGGAAACTTTTCGTCTCGCGCCTCGAAGCCGTACTTTTCATAGAAATCCGAAACTCCTTCCCCGGCGAAGAGGCCGACGAAGGAGCCGGGGCGGGCGTTCCCGCGCAAATAGCCCATGAGGGCGGCCATGATGGCGTCTCCGAGGCCGTTTCCTTGATGACCGGGGAGAACGGCCATGTCCACGATCTCGAAAAACAAAGCCCCGTCGCCGATGATCCTCCCGATGCCGACCGTCTCATCGTCGCGCTCGACGCGAACCGCGTACACTGAGTTCGCGAGTCCGGCCCGAACCGCCTCCGGGGCTTTGGTTCTCACAGCGGCTTGCGTCAGGATCAATCCTGACGCAAGCCGGGCTTCAGGCTTCAGGCTTCAGGCATCAGGAAATACTCCCCGGTCGAGCCGCCCTCGCCGAGCGGGACTTCGATGGCATGGTGGCTCAACCTTTGTGAACTCCGCTGTCAGTCCGGCGCGGGATCTCACCCGGTTATAATCCTCGACCGGCGGAGCCTCCTCGACGAGAACGTATCCATCTTTCACTCCCTCTCCTCACACCACCGAAGGCTCCACCCGATCCGGAGTTCCATACAATGTCGTCCGCCGCCTCGGGACGCGCCCGATCTCCCGTATCGCCCGTTCGAGGTCGCCGGGGAGCATTTCCTGACCGTGGCTCGCTCCGGCGGCGCGGGAGATGCTCTCGTTCATCAAAGTTCCGCCGAGGTCGTTGCATCCGCTCTCGAGCGCGAGCTTCGCCCCTTCGATGCCGAGCTTGACCCACGAAACTTGTATGTTGTCTATGTACCCGTGGAGCGAGATCCTCCCGACCGCGTGCATCTTCACCGTCTCGGCGAACGTCGGGCCGCGCCGCGAGTTCCCCTGCAAAAACAGCGGTGCCCCCATATGGACGAACGGGAGCGGCACGAACTCCGTGAACCCGCCCGTCTCGGCTTGTATGTCTCGAAGAACGAGGAGATGCTTCGCCCAATTCCTCGGGCCGTCCACGTGGCCGAACATGATCGTCGTCGTCGCCCGAAGCCCGACTTCGTGCGCGGCTCGCATCACATCCGCCCACTCGCGGGTGTTTATCTTGTCCGGGCAAATTATCTTCCGTATGTCGTCGTCGAGTATTTCGGCGGCGGTTCCCGGCAACGTCCCGAGTCCCGCGTCTTTGAGTTCGACCAAAAACTCTTCGACGGAGATGCCGAGCGTTTTCGCGCCTTGTGAGACTTCGAGCGGCGTGAAGGCGTGGACGTGCATCTCCGGCACCTCGTCCTTCACCGCCCGAAGGTACTCGATGTAATTTTGCCCGGTGAAGCTCCCGTGTATCCCCCCGACCATGCACACCTCTGTCGCGCCCTTCTCCCACGCCTCGCGGGCGCGGCGGGCGACTTCATCCGTGTCGAGGAGATACGGGTCGCCGCGAAGATTCAATGACTTTGGGCCTTTCGAGAAGGCGCAGAATTTGCACCGAAAATAACAAAGGTTCGTGTAGTTTATGTTCCGATTTATAACGTACGTTATTTCGTCGCCGACGGTCTCTTTGCGAAGCTCGTCGGCGACTTTGCAAAGCTCGGCGAGTTCGGTTCCCCGCGCCGTGAAGAGGGTGGATATTTCCTCCTCCGTGAGGTCGCGCTCCCCGGCCCCGGCGAGAGCCTCTGCGAACTCGGGCCTCACTTTAGACGGACGGAAGCCCCGCGCTTCGAGGATGCCTTTCTCTGGCACGGCCTCCGAGCTTCCCGGCGACCACGTTTCGACGCGGGCGAAGCCTTCGGCGTCCATGTTCGCGAGAACCTTCGGGCGGAGCTTTTCGTCCACCCACTCCTCGGCTTCGAGGGCGTACGATGGATGGAGCGCGAGGCGTTCGAGGAGGAGGTGTCCCTTCGCCTCGGTCGCGCGTTCGAGTTCGTCGAGATGGGGCCACGGTCGCTCGGGGTTTACGTGGTCCGGGGTGACGGGCGAGACCCCGCCCCAGTCGTTTATGCCCGCGTCTATGTACCGGGCGTAATTCGCATCCCCTTCGTCCGCGAGGTTCGGCGGGGCTTGAACGGTCATGTCGTTCGGGAGGAGGAGACGCGCGAGCGCGATGGTCGCGAGCATGTCCTTCTCGGAAGGCTCCGGATCACTCTCCATCCTCGTCCCCGGCTTCGCCCGGAAATTCTGGACGATGCATTCTTGAACGTGGCCGTATCTTTTATGGATGTCGCGGATGGCGAGGAGCGTGTCCACCCGCTCCTCGACGCTCTCCCCGATGCCGATGAGGATGCCCGTCGTGAACGGGACACGCATCCGGCCCGCCGCTTCGAGGGTTTCGAGCCTTCTCTCCGGAACTTTGTCCGGCGAGGCGAAGTGGGCGAGGTTCCGCCCGAGGAGGCGGCCCGAGACTTCCTCCATCATTATTCCCTGAGAGACGGAGACGCCTCGGAGCGTTTCGAGGTCGTCCTCCGAGAGAACGCCGGGGTTCGCGTGCGGCAAAAGCCCCGTCTCCTCGAAGACGAGCCGCGAAACGTGCGCGAGGTATTCGATGGTCGTGGAGAACCCGAGTTCTTCGAGTTCATCGCGTGCTTCCTTATATCGTTTCTCGGGTTTGTCGCCGAGGGTGAAGAGGACTTCTTTGCAGCCCGCCTCCGCCCCGGCCCTCGCTGTTTCGAGGACTTTGTTGGGGGTGAGGTATGCTCGTTCGCCCTCCTTCGGGGGATGGGCGAAGGTGCAATATCCGCAGTTGTCGCGGCAAAGCTGCGTGAGCGGAATGAAGACTTTGCGCGAATACGTGACGCGCGGCCCGAAGGCTTCATCGCGTATTTTCGCCGCCGCCGCCATCGCGGGTTCGGGGTCGGCGAAGGCGGACTTCGCGAGGGCGTACGCCTCGTCGCGGGTGTATCCGCCGGAGATCGTCTTCGAGATCATAGCCTCGTAACTCGTGTCGGTGTCCATAGCCCGCGAGTATAAAACAGGGAGTGGGGAGGCACTCGCTTTGCTCGCCGTTCTCGGTTCCCAGTTTTTAGTTCTTGGTTTTTAGCTGAGAACCGGAGCGGAGCCGAAGGCGCGGCGAGCTTAATTCCGACAAACTTTGTCGGAGATGGGTGGGATGGTTTACAATACCTCTTCGTGTAAAACGGAGATCGAAACAGTCGAAGGAGGAAGGCGAGAGTATGACCGAGCAGGATATTCAGCAAAAGGGATACGCGCACCCGGACGCATTGGTAAGCACGGAGTGGGTGGCCGAGCATCTCGACGACCCGTCCATCCGCATCGCGGAGTCGGACGAGGACGTGCTTCTCTATGAGACGGGGCATGTGCCGAACTCGGTGAAGATAGACTGGGTCGAGGATCTCAACGACCCGCTCGTGCGCGACTACCTCGATCCGGAGCGCTTCGCGGAGCTTATGGGCGAGAAAGGGATCACGCCGGATACGACGGTCGTTTTCTACGGCGACAAAAATAATTGGTGGGCGACGTACGCTTTGTGGGTCTTCCAGCTTTTCGGCCACGACAACGTGAAGGTCATGGACGGCGGCCGCGTCAAGTGGGAGGCCGAAGGGCGCGAGTTGACGCAGGACGTGCCGTCTTTCGAGAAGACGAGCTATCCGGTTCCCGCCCGCGACGACTCGAAGATCCGGGCATTCAAAGAGGATGTCGAGAAGCACCTCGACAAAGTCGGAAGCGGCGGATCGATGATAGACGTGAGAAGCCCCGGCGAGTACTCGGGCGAGCTTCTCCACATGCCGGACTATCCGCAGGAAGGCTCGCTTCGCGGCGGCCACATCCCCGGCGCGGCGAACGTCCCGTGGGCGCAGGCGGTGCGTGAGGACGGCACCTTCAAGAGCGCGGACGAACTCAAGGAGCTTTACGAAGGCAACGCCGGACTCAAATCCGACGACGACGTCATCGCGTACTGCCGCATCGGCGAGCGGAGTTCGCACACGTGGTTCGTCCTCAAATATCTCCTCGGCTACGACAACGTCCGGAACTACGACGGTTCGTGGACGGAGTGGGGCAACGCGGTGCGCGCCCCGATAGAGAGGTAGTAAGTCGCTTCGCGGCAAAGAGGTCGTGAGATCGAGGAGCCGGGTTTATTTCCCGGCTCCTCCTTCCGAAGAAAGGAAAACGAACTTTGGATCGCAAAGAGCGAGTGGCGAGGCTCGTGGATCACTCCAAAAATCCCCGGCATTCGGGGACTCTCGATGACGCCGACGCGATGATGCCCGGCGGAAGCCCGGAGTGCGGCGGCTCCGTCGTCGTTTATATAAAGGGGGACGGGGATCTCATAGAAAACCTCTCCTTCACCGGGGACGGTGACACCATAAGCATGGGCGCGGCGAGCATGATCGTGGAGAAGACCCTCTCCGAGAACCTCACGATGGAGGAAGTCCTCGCCCTCGACTACGATGAGTGGGTGGACTCCATCGGGCGCGACATCGTCGGCAGCCGCACGAGGAACGCGACGATGGGTTTGAGCACATTGAAATCCGCCATAAGAAAATACCGGAGAGACCGGATGCGCGGCGAACGCCCCGAGGCCGAGGCGGTTTGAGGCGGCTCCGCTTCGCTTTTAGCGATTAGCGGTCGGTCGTTAGCAAAAAGGCAAAAAGCTAATCGCTCTTCTTGGCAAGAAGCCGAGCGAATTCGAGAGCCTCGTCCCACACTTCGCCGTGGTCTTCGAGGCTCCAATATGCGGCGAGTACGGATTGCGCGACTCCCCATCCCCGGACGCGGCTCTCGTCGAGGCCGAGCCGTTCGGATAGTATTTCGATTCTTTTTTCGAGGAGTTTGGCGGGGTTCGGGTTTTCGAGGAAGCCGGACGGGTTGTGGAGCATCGCCGCCGTCTCGTATGCTTTCTCGCCGACGACGCCTTTCGGGTCTATGACGAGCCACCCCCGGCTCGACGAGAGTATGTTTCCGTGGTGGAGGTCACCGTGGAGGAGGACGGGGCTTTCTTCGGTGGCGAGGAGGTCGTCGAAGAGGGCTTCGGCTTCCTCGACGAGCGCGGTCGGCATCGGGCCGGTTCCGCCTCCGCAATTTTTTCTCAGCCGCTCGAAACCCTTCGCCCATCCGGCGACGGTCGGGAAGGAGTGGCTCGGCGGGGCGGGCCCTCGCAGTTTTCGCATCACGTTCGCGGCGATGGCGGTCGCTTCTTCGTCGTCTTCGATGGCTTCGAGGCTCTCGCCGGGTTCGAGGCGTTCGAGGAGCATCGCGCCGCTTTCGATGTCGAGTTCGAGGAGGCGGGCGATGCCGTGCCCGTCGAAGATTTTCAATGCTTCGGCCTCGGAGTGGAATTCCTTCTCGCCGGGGAGTGAGAGTTTGAGGACGGCGGGGGTTGCATCGGCTCGTTTGGCGGGAGCGGCGAAGTTATATGAGAGTAGGACTTACGCAAGAACCATCTGAACAGTGGGATTCTTAAGCTGTTGGACGAGATAGTCCCGCAGCAAGCCATGCTTGATTTGGTAGACGGTCCTCCCGCTCTGGTATGCCAGGTTCTTCAG